>CALMRR010000317.1 GCA_937871925.1 uncultured Petrotoga sp. | reverse complement strand
TGATATCCAAACATTGTGTTATAAACAGAGTAAAAAATATGTCCACACGTAAATGTGGACTGTGTAAAAGCGCTGATTATTCTTTAAAAGACAGAATAAATACTGTATTTCCCATAATCACCGATTCTGCCTGCAGAATGACGGTGCTTAACTCAGTAGCACTTTGTGCAATACAGTTTATCTGTGAGTTGAAACCTAAATATTTAAGGATCTTTCTGACCAAAGAAAATTATTCGCAGAGCACTGAAATTATAAAGGCCTTCAAAAATGCAGTCTCCGGAAAGGATTTTTCGGATTTTTCAGAAAAAATGCAGAAGGAAGGATTTACCAAAGGTCATTTTTTTCGGGAAGTATAATAATAATCTTATTTGAAGTAAGCTAGGTCTTAACAGTATTGACATACGTCATATTGAGTAGTGTAATTCATATATACTCAAATGAGTATATATCAATACGAGTATATGTTATTAAGGAGGTTCGGATGTCTTATTTAACAGAGTTTTTTAATCTTGTATCTGACGAAACAAGATTAAGGATTGTTGTTTTGCTTGCTCAGGAAGACTTGTACGTATGTCAAATCAGCGGAGTTTTAAATCTGTCTCAGCCTAAGGTATCAAAGCATCTTTCAAAGCTGAGAGATCTGAATTATGTGGTTGACAAAAGACATGAAAAATACATTAGATACTCATTAATTTTAAAAGATGAGGTAATTAAAAAGTTAATTAAAAATATTCTTGAAAATATAGAGCAATATCCTCTTCTTAACGAAGATAAAAGGCGTTTGACAGATAAACAATTTTATTTGGATCAATGTAAACCTAAACTTTCAAACTAGAAAAGGAGAGTATACAGTTATGTCAAAAAAGTGGTATCCGGTTATTAATTTTGAAATTTGTATTGAGTGTGGCAGATGTGTTGAAAAATGTAAAAATGGTGTTTATGAGAAAAACACAAAAAAGCCAAATGTAATTAATCCCCAAGGGTGTATCGATGGATGCAGAGGATGCCAAAACTTATGTCCTGCACATGCAATTGAGTATGTTGGAGATAACGGAGAGCAAAAGACTGTTAACTGTGGTTGCTCTTGCAACTAGCAAATCTGTATGAGGAGAGAGGCAATTATTTATGCAAGCTATAATTGAAGTTTTACTGTCAGGATGGCAAGCTTTGGTTGACTATCTATCCATAAGCCGAATTATTATGCTTACAATCGCATTTTTCTTGTCTGGTGCAATATCTCAGTTTATGTCACAGGGAGCTGTGATGAAGTATTTTGGACCTAATGCAAAAAAATGGTTATCATACTTAATTGCAACCATTTCGGGAGCAATCTTGGCAGTTTGTTCTTGTTCAGTGCTTCCTATGTTTGCAAGCATAAGAAAAAAAGGTGCCGGAATTGGTCCGGCAGTAACGTTTCTTTTTGCTGGACCTGCTATAAATGTTCTTGCAATCGTATTTACATTTAATATGATAGGCATTGATATTGGCATTGCCAGAGTATTAGGAGTGTTTTTCTTATCTCCTGTCATAGGACTTATCATGTACATACTTTATAATAAGAGTGAATCAATCGATGCAAATGCATCAATGTTCAATATTAAAGACGACTCTAGCAGAAAAGCATGGCAAAATTTGTTGTTTTTTATAACGCTTATTGCAATTTTAGTTTCCGGTGTAAAACATCCTATTATTACAGCAGTTTTTACTGTCGTTCTTATCATAGAATTGATTTTATACTTTAAAAAACATGAGTTAATTGAATGGTGTAGGGCAACCTTTGACTTGGCAAAGAAAATTGTACCATTATTCTTAGTTGGAGTTTTTCTTGCAGGCATTATTCAGGCAGTCATCCCTCCCGAGCTTATGGTGAAATTTGTAGGGAACAATTCTTTTGGAGCTAATGCGATCGCATCAGTTTTTGGTGCATTTATGTATTTTGCAACGCTGACAGAGGTACCGATTGTAAATAGTTTTATGTCTCTTGGGATGCTTAAAGGACCGGCTGTCGCATTACTGCTTGCGGGGCCATCGCTTAGTTTGCCTAATATGATTGTTATTTCTAAAGTATTGGGTATTAAAAAAACATTTACTTATGTTGGATTAGTAATTCTTCTATCAGCATTAATCGGAATGCTGGCAGGATATATAATTTATATCTAACGGAGGATGATAAGTTATGGTAATTAAAATCTTAGGTTCGGGTTGCGCTAAGTGTAAACAGCTAGAGGCTAATGCGCAGCAGGCAGTCAAAGAATTAGGTATTGAGGCAAAAATTGAAAAGGTCACAGAAGTTCAGGATATTGTTGAATACGGAGTAATGAGAACTCCTGCATTGGTTGTAAATGAACAAGTAAAGGCAATGGGTAGAGTACTCTCTGCAGAAGACATTAAAAAATATTTGCAAAGTTAAAATACTATTTGGTCTCTGTTTGTTTCAGCACTGCCATAAAATTTGTACTTAACCCTTAAAATTATCTTTAAAAAATTAATATCTATACTAAAAAACAAACTAAATCCTGGAATCTATAAGATTTCAGGATTTAGTTTGGATAGCTTCAATTCTTTTTCTTTGAATTCTTTACTGTACCTTTTCGTTTTTAGATAGTTCTTCTTTTGATTTGATTTTATCAATTTTTTTGTTCCCATCTCTGCAAAAATGATTTTGTTATTATAAGCTAATGATACCATTTTACCTGTGAATCCCACAGTTTTTTATAGTACCCGTTTTTCCGAATCAGTTCTTCATGTGTTCCATGTTCTTTTATCTTTCCGTCGTCCAACACGATTATTTTATCTGCTATACTTACAGCTCCAAGTCTGTGTGTCACCAAAAAAACCGTCTTATCATTGAAAAGCTGTACAAATTTTTTGTACAGTTCTGCTTCCTGCAAAGGATCAATTGCACTTGTCGGTTCATCCAGCACAACAAAACTGCCGTTTTTATATATTCCTCTGGCCATAGACAACCTCTGCCATTCTCCACCTGAAATATCTATTCCCCCAAACTCTTTTCCCAGTTTTTCGTCCATAGAATATCGGTTTAAGGGAAATCCGGATTCTTTTAATGCTTTCATCTGCTCTTGGAGATCTTTTTTTTGAGGGTTTCCAAGCTGTACATTCTCTGCAACTGTCATTTTATATTTGTTTACGTTTTGAAAAACAGCACTCTTTCCTGCAAAAAGATCTTTTTTTTCTATGGCTTTGGCCTCTTTGCCGTTGTAAAGAACTCTTCCCTTTATAGGGTCATAAAGTCCTAGTATCATGTTTACAAGCGTACTTTTGCCGGCTCCGTTTTTTCCTACTATCGCTGTTTTTTCTCCTTTTTTTACTTCCAGAGTTATATCTTCCAATGCATTTTTCTCTGAGCCCGGATACTTAAAAGAAACATTCTCCAGTCTGAGACTTGTGAACCCACAGTCACATCTTTCGTTTCTTTTATCTGGAAATATCTCCATGAACCTAAAAAATGGCTTTACATACGTTGTAAACTGATCCAGATAGCCATACAGCTCAAAAATTTCTTGTGTGTACTCTGAAAGACTGGTAAATGCAAACAGGCTTGCTGTGAACTCTCCAAGTCTTATTTTGCCTGTTATCAACAAGTATGCCGAATACGCATACGCACCGAAGCTTCCCACAAATTTCAAAAGTTCGGCAATGGCATTGACTGAAATAACTTTTTTATCTGCACCCCATTCTGCTGCTACTCTTTTTTCAAAAGGTCCCAGCCATTTGTTTTTGAGAAAAGCTTCAATAGAGAGTATTCTGACTTCTTTATTAAAATTCAGGGAGGTAAGACTTTCCTTATATGCCATTTCTTCAAGCTGTAAAGGCATTGTCTTTTCTCTGGTCTTACCGTACTGTCTTGCTGAGTAAATTTTTTCTAAAAGTACCGCGATGTTGCTTATAATAACAAAAATAATTAAGGCCGGATTAAAATCTTTCATATAAATAAGTACTCCGATGCTTCCGAACAAAATGCCCACAAGATAGATGTTTATCTCTATAATTCTGTATACATTAGTGCTTGCCGTTCTTGCCTGAATTATGTAATTATATAATTCAGGATTTTCGTAATTTACGGCGTTTATCTCATCACATTTGTTATGAAGCATCAACCGTGCAAGTCTTTCAAATTTCAGCAACGGCCCGTATTGTAGAAAGTATCTTGTGTAGTAAATAAGGTGGAACTTAGTAAACAGCAAGTATACCCCGTACCATATAACCAAAACAACAAATTTCGGGATCTTTTGGGTATTCCCGGGAAGTACCTGAACCATATTAAAAATTTTTACATTCAGCATTATACCTAAAAGAGGAAGAGAATAATATGCAATACTTACAGCAAGCATTAAAACAAACTCTTTTTTCATGATCTGAAAACCGATATTGAATGATTTTTTAATTATTTCATGATTATATTTTCTGTTTTTCATATAAACTCCTTTGACTGTCATATAGTTTATAATACTCTCTGTTTAATTTCATAAGACTCTCATGGGAACCTTTTTCAAAGATTTTGCCGTTTTTAACCAGGAGAATCTCATCCGAAGATTTGGTCGAGCCGAGTCTGTGCGTAATGAATATGACTGTTTTTCCTTTTAACTTTCTGTTATACATCTCATATATTTCTGATTCCGCTATAGGATCAAGACTAGCTGTGGGTTCATCAAATATTTTTAACGTTTTATCTGCGAAAAGCAGCCTTCCTATGGCAACTTTCTGCCACTCTCCACCCGAAAGATCAGACCCTCCAGAAAATTTTTTTGAAAGTGTTGTGTTGATGCCTCCCGAAAGCTTTGACGGTATATCCTCACCGTTTACTTCGTTTAAAAGCTGACTTATATGATTATCATCAGACTTTTTTGATAAGTTTCCTATAAGAATATTTTCTTTAACGGTCAGCGGAAATCTTCCAAAGTCCTGAAACAACACAGAAATGTTTTTCGATAGCTCTTTGCTTGAAATACTTTTAATAGGAACACCGTTTATAAGTATCTGGCCTTCGACCGGTTCATATAGACCCAACAGAAGCTTTATTATAGTGGACTTGCCTGCTCCGTTTTCACCTACTACAGCATAATGCCTGCCTTTTTCAATTTTAAAGCTGCAGCTGTCCAATATAAGCTCTTTACTCCCTGGATAATGGAAACTGACGTTTTTAAACTCAACCATCTCTACTTCACTTATCTCTTTACCTTCATTTTCTTCATATTCAGCAAGTTCCATAAACTCTATAAAGTCCCTGCGGAATTTTCTATATCCTGTTAATTCTGGAATTTTCTCGAATCCTGAATTAACAGAGGCAAAAACCGTTCCGAGAGCCTGCGTAACAGCAACATAATAGCCAAGTGAAATTGTATTCCCAATAAGCGGAAAAGCCAAAAGAATAAAACATCCCACCATATAAATTATTCCAGTTGTTTCAAATAAAGACTGTATTTTAAATCTTTTAAGCCCGGCTTTTTTATTCTCCTTCTGAGCCTTGTAAAACTCTTTGTTATACTCAACGTTTATATACTCTGTATAGCCAAAAATACTTTT
>CALMRR010000316.1 GCA_937871925.1 uncultured Petrotoga sp. | reverse complement strand
CGGACAGTCGTCTGATCCTTTTATTTTTGCGGCAGGCAACTGTGTAATCATATACGATCTTGTAGACTATGTTTCGGCGGAAGGAGAAAATGCCGGTAGAAATGCCGCCTTATATGCAGCTGGAAAAGAACAGGATGAAAAGATCAAGATAGAAAAAGGTAACAATATAGGAATAATTAATCCGTCATTTTATGTTAAAAATACGGGTTTGGATATTTATGCAAGGGTTAGAAAGCCTTTGGAAAAAGCCTGTTTTGTGGTAAGAGATTCAGAAGATGTTATTTTTTCAGTAAAAAATAAAAATTATGTTCCCAGTGAAATGATACATGTAAAGATAGACAAAGAAAAACTTTCCCGGGTAAAAAGACTTACCGTGGAGGTCATATAGATGCGGACAGTTGAGATAGTATGTGTTCAATGCCCTATGGGCTGTAAGCTCAAAATAATTATGGATGAAGAAAATAAGATATCAGATATTTCCGGGTACACATGCGAGAGGGGAAAACAGTATGCGGTACAGGAGATTACCGACCCAAAAAGGATCATACCATCAAGCATAAAAGTAGTTAACGGAGAGCTGCCTCTTGTGTCAGTAAAGACCGATAGACCTGTTTCAAAAAAACTTATATCTGAAATTATGCTAATCATAAAGAAAAGCGCGGTTACAGCTCCTGTTAAGGTAGGACAGGTTCTTGTAAAAAATATTCTGGGAACAGGTGCCGATATAGTTGCAACAAGACAGGTTAATGCGAAGTAAGACAAAAGAAAAACTTAACCCGGACGGAGTAATAATGTCAAAAAGAGATTATTTTCACCAAAAAAAGAATTAAAAGTTAGTATAGGCTTTTAATTGCCGTTAAATATCTTTCGATAAAAAGAAAGGTTTGTGTATAATAGTAAGTGTAGTAAAGCTTCATTTTTTTTGAATTGTAAAGAAATAATATTTTATCCATAGAGGTGCATGTTGGTAGCCAATGCCATATCCTTCATCCATTCAAGGTATGATTCTCTTACACCTTCCGAAAAGCGGCTTGCAAAGTATATACTTCAAGATCCTTCTGTCATACTTCCTATGACTGTAAGTGAGCTGAGTTCTGTTACCGGAGTCAGCGAGGCAACCGTAATCAGGTTCGTTAGGGGTGTAGGATTCAATACTTTCCAAGACTTCAAGCTTTCACTTGCGATAGAGAATGTATCGTCGGAAAAAAACGATGACCAGGATATAACTCTCTTTTCTAAAGACAGCGCTGAGGATATTTTACGTAAGGTAAAAATAGGCTGTACAAGAACCATAGAAAGCACTGCATCTATAGTCAGTCCACAGAAACTGGTAAGTGCCGCTGATTTTATAAGATCAGCCAAAAGAATAGAAATATTTGGTGTCGGATCGTCCGCTGCAGTAGGAAAAATATTCCAATATAAGCTTACAAGGGTTGGTTATCCGAGTTTTTCGATAGAAGATCCTCATATGCAGTCTA
>CALMRR010000315.1 GCA_937871925.1 uncultured Petrotoga sp. | reverse complement strand
GTACAGGCGCTCCAAAGTTTCCGTCAGGCGTAAAGTCTCCTCCGGAGGAAATGCCCACAAATATTCCGGGTTCACCTTTGAGAATCTGTCTGAGTGTTTTTTCGCTTTCTTTCACCTCAAAACCCATAAAGGATAGTGACGGAACTCCATCATACTCTGCAGATGCACTTGCCGTATATGGCAGTGAATACCTTTGCGAAATTTTTTTATCGGTATACGGAGATCTCACAATACCTTTTTCTATCAATGGGAATCTGTAATTTTCATTTAATCCCCCTTCTGCATCAAAAAAAGCAAAGTCAGGTATGCTGCTAAAAGGGTCATTGGACTGAAAAAGCGTAAACTCTTCCGAAAAAAGTTTTTCGCCTATCTTGTTGCTGAAAATAGATCCGCCGCTGCCATACATTCTTCCGTTCAGATCAGTGATAAACTTCATCATAACCAGCATGTCATAGCTTGAAAAGATAACCGGAAGTTTTTTCCCGTATTTTACTTCTCCTGATCTTGAATAAGCACCACATATCTTTTCTGTATAGCTTTTCAACTTTTCGAGTGAAAAATCCCTTCCCTGATAGATAACTCCGCCGTCCATTATGTTAGCCGTGGCTTTATCTTTGAAAACTATGTCAAAATTTATAAACCTGTCGGAAAAATAAAGGTCAAGTCCATTTTCATTATTAAGCGAGATCTGTCTGCCGGTAACGTTTATCTTGTTAAAGAAGATCAAATTCTCATACTTTTGCCTGCAGAAATTAAGGTACTCTTCTATCTGCATAAGAAGCTCTTTTTCGTCTGGAATATTGCCTGTAACTGAGATTTTTTTCTGCACCTTTGAGTCTTTTCCAAACTCATAAGGTATTTGATTTTTAAGATTCTCAACGGCCTTTGATGTAAGTTTACTGCTGTCATATTTTCCGATCTGCCCTGCAACTCCTATAAAACCATCGGAATATACTCTTACTCCGGTTTTCTCAATATCTTTTTTCCTTATTGAATCTACTTTGCTTTGACTTACGCTGAAACTGACCTGATTGATTTTTGAATTAAAAACTTCTTTAAGCATTTTTATCCCCCTTATCTGGCATTTATGGTGCGAACTCTTACGTAAGGTCCGCCGAATCCTACGGAAAGCGGATACTGTTCCATTTTTCCGCAGCCACCCATAATGAAAGAAAGAATCTCCAGTTTATCCGAAAGGCCATCGATCTCATTTAGTGTCGAAAAAACATTGCCCGTAATTACTGAGATACTTACAGGCTCAGCTATCTCGCCATTACGTATTCTATAAGCACGTCTGGGTGCAATTGTAAAATCGGACATCCCGGAACCGTGATTTATGGTTTCTATGAGAATACCGTCCGAAACTTCAGAGATAAGCTGTTCTTTAGTCTTTTCTCCGGGAAGAATATATGTGCTGGTCATTCTGACGATAGGTTCGTATTCAAAATCTTTGGCTCTGGCATTTCCGGTAAGTTTCTCCTGCAAAGCCGCCGCGGTATAAGCACTGTGAAGACGGCCGGCAAGAGTCCCGTTCTTAATAAGATATGTCTCTCCCGCTTTGGTTCCTTCATCATCAAACTGCACATACCCGGAACCGGGTATTTTTCCGCTGTCAACTATCGAAAGGATATCGCTTCCAACCTTTTTTCCTATAGCCCACTCTTTTTTCATGTTTTCGTCACCAAGCATAAAATCCGATTCGCTCTTGTGCCCAAAGCTTTCATGAGCAAAAACTCCTGCAGCCTGTGGAGAAAGTATTGCAGTGTAGGCACCAGGTTCCAGCTGGACATAGTTTTCAAGGTAAAAAAGACATTTTTCAAGATACTCTTTGAGTTCTTTTTCATGACCTGTAAGCTTTTCAAAAACCGTATCAGTTTTTTCAAAGCTTTCTGAAACTCTCTTCTCTCCATGTACCATGCTAAATCCAAGACTGAATCCTGCTTTCTGAAAATCAAACTCTATATCTGCTCCTTTACTCGATATAAAGTGTTTCTTAACGTTTGTATCAATATAACTTGTTTTATAAGTTTTTATCTCTTTTACTTCTTCAAGATATGGAAAAAAAGAGGTCAAAAGACTCTTCTTCTCTGATATGCTTTTTTTCCTGATGCTTACATCTTCAAATGTCATATACTTGCCTTTATTTACTTCAAAAAGTTGCACAACAGGATCTTCATCGATATCAGCGCAAGGAACTGCCATATTGCAGAGCTTGTCAATCTCGCTCTGAATGCAGTCCATATCTGTAACCGAAGAATAGTACCATTTTTTCCCGTCAAACACCCTTATGAAAGCAGCTATGTAGTTTTTTTCTTTAAGTTCATCAAGTTTGCCCTGAGTAAAAATAATCTTAGTTTCATAAAAATCCTCTATCCTTATATCGGTGTACAGTCCTTTATGAAAGTTGTACATTTTCCCCCTCCTTTTTATATCCTTAACAATTATTATACCAAAAAATTAAGAAACGGGGATGGGTTCCCCGTTCCTTATCTACTTAACAATCTCTATTCTTCCTTCTAGAACTGGAGCTACTTCGGATACTTTCATCAGATACAGCTTCAGAACATCACGCAGGTACTCCCGTGTCTTAATTGTTATTTCAGTATTATCTCTGAGCATAGTATACTTATCGCCGCCGCCTGTCATAAAATCATTTGCAACTACAGTATAGATTTTTTCAAAATCAATCGGCTCATTGTTGATCTTTATTTCCAGAAGTCTTTTGTATGGCTCTTTTGAAGCATCAAACTTATAAGTCATACCGGATACCTGGAGGAACTGGCCGGCTGCTGAAGGATACTGCGATATCGAATGCTCTATCGTATCCCATATTACCTTTCCGCTGGCCTTAAATACCACAACGGTATTATCAAAAGGAAGAACTGTATATATATCCTTAAGCGTAATCTGACCTTTTTTGATACTTGCCCTTATTCCGCCACCGTTCTGTAAGGCAATATCAGCGCCGCCGAAATCTCTGAGACTGTCAGCTATAAGATTTCCCAGATTCGATTCTTTTAATCTCACAGTTCCTCTTTCACCGTCAAGGTCAACCTTTGTAAAGCCTATTACTTTTGACATACTTTTATTGAGATTATCTGAGTACATAGCTATAATATTGTTTATATGCGGATCCTGCGGAAGGTTTTCAGTCAAAAATATGTGCGCAAAGTTAAACCCTATTATTTTATTTCCTAACATGTTCATGTTGAGCCTGGAAACAAGTTCGGAGTGTTTGCCGGATGTTATTACCCATGTATCGTTGATCTTTTGCGGATAAGCAACTATATCCTGACCGCCGGCAAGTTCAAAATCTATTCCTGATACTTTTTGTGGAAGAACTGAATTATCTCCGTGAAGGTGGGCAAGAGAAATTATTATATCAACTTTCCCCTTTAATTCATCAACACAGTTCTTTGCTGCTTCAAAATGGTTTATAAAGCTTATTCCTTTTACATTGTTCGGATGAGTGTACCATGCACTGTCATGATCGGTAAGTCCTATTATTCCGATTTTTACTCCGTCGATTTCTTTTATTATATACGGCTTGAGAAAATCGGGATTTTTCCCTTCATAAAGAGTATTGGCAGAAAGGAACGGAAATGAGGCTATTTTTGAGTTATTTCTCATAACTTCAAAGGGAAAG
>CALMRR010000314.1 GCA_937871925.1 uncultured Petrotoga sp. | reverse complement strand
GCGTACAGCTTCTTAACACCTAGGATAAAAAAGTTTGTCGTAACCATGACTCAGAATGACGGCACTCTAAAAGGAATTAAAAAAATCAAGAAGTTCTGGAAAGAAGATGAAGAGGTCATGTATGCAGGAGGAATCAAAGAATTCAATGACTTAAAAAAACTTCAGGAGACAGGCTTTTACGGCGCCGTGTGCGGAAAAGCTGTTTACGAAAACCTTATAACTCCTGAACTGCTTGCGGAGGAGATGTATGCTCTGTAAAAGAATAGTGGTTGCACTGGACATAAAAGACGGATATGTTGTAAAAGGAATAAATTTTGACAATTTATCTGAAAGCGGTGATCCTTTGGATTTTGCCGCCAGATATCAGCAAAATGGAGCTGATGAAATAGTATTTCTTGATATTTCCGCCTGTCTTGAAAAACGAAAAACACTTTTGCAACTTGTGGAAAAAATATCAGAAAAGCTTTCTGTTCCTTTTACCGTCGGAGGTGGGGTATCTTGCGTGAATGATGTGGCTGATCTTTTTAAAAGCGGCGCAGACAAAGTATTTATAAATACTGCTGCCCTTGAGAATCCTGACCTTATAAAAAGAATTGCAATCCGTTACGGTAGCGCAAATCTTGTAGTAGCAGTCGATAGCAGATTAAAAAATTCAGAGTACAGAGTATACTCTACCTCTGGAAAGAAAGAAGCCCCATATGAACTGGTTCAATGGTGCCTCAAAGCACAGCAGCTTGGAGCGGGAGAACTTTTGATAACCTCGATTGACAGAGACGGTACAAGAAATGGCTTTGACCTTGACATGCTTGACAGGCTTGCTGATAAGATCTCTATTCCTATAATAGTATCAGGGGGAGCAGGCAGTATGGACGACTTTAAAAAGGCATTTGAAAGAGGTGCAGATGCCGCACTCGGAGCAGGGGTATTTCACAGCAACACTTTCACACCCAACACGCTCAAATCATTTCTAAGGGAGGAAAAAATAAATGTCAGACTATAAAAAATTTGAAGAGGCTCTGGATTGGGAGAAATTTAACGGAGTGGTTCCTGTAATTGTTCAAAATGAAGAAAAAGAAGTATTAACATTGGGCTGGGTAAACCCCAATGCCCTCCGTCTTTCTTTAGAAACAGGATTAATGCACTACTACAGTAACAGTCAAAAGAGAATACGAATGAAAGGAGAGATAAGCGGAAACTTCCAGTACATAAAAGGTATTTTATCTGACTGTGATAACGACTCTCTGCTTATAACCGTCAGGCAAAAGGGTCCTGCCTGCCACACCGGTACAAAAAGCTGTTTTAATGGTTTGTACACTTCAACGGCAATCTGTGCTGTGCCTGATTACTCTCTTATAGTTCTTAAAGAGCTTGAAGAAACAATCATGGAAAGGAAAAACACTTATCAGAACGGTTCTTATACCTGCTCATTGTTTAAAAAAGGGAAAGAAGAGATCTATAAAAAATTTGGGGAAGAAGCCGTGGAAGTGCTTGTAAGTGAAACAAAAGAACATCTTGAATACGAAATAGCGGATATGCTTTATCATCTTCTGGTACTTATGAGGTACGAAGGGATAGAATTAAAAAGCATCATGGCAGAACTGAAAAGGAGAATGAAATGAACGATATTATAAGGCTTGACAGGAATGAAAATCCATTTGACATTCCCGCCGCCATCAAAGAAGAGTTCTTCAACGAACTAAAAAAAATTAACTTCAACAGATATCCGGATCTATTTTCCGAAGGTATAAGAAAAACAATCGGAGATTTTATAAATATCCCATTTCAAAATATTGCCACGGGAAACGGCAGTGATGAGCTTATTGGTGACCTGCTCAGGGTTCTCGAAGGGGAAGAAGCCATAATCACTCCCCCGGCATTTGAGATGTATTACTTTTACTGCCGCCTTAACGGAGTAAAGATCATAGAGTCAGAGCTGGACAACAATTGGATGATATCCCAGGAAATATTTAAACTGATAAACAAAAAAACCAAGGCTGTCTTTATATGCTCCCCAAACAATCCAACAGGAAATATCCAAGATATAAAAACCATAACCGCTATTCTCGATACAGGTGTAAATGTGATACTCGATGAAG
>CALMRR010000313.1 GCA_937871925.1 uncultured Petrotoga sp. | reverse complement strand
TTTCAACTATACCACTACATATGACAAAACAAAGAACATAGTCTCTATTGACAAGAAAACGGAAGCGGACAAAACAGCCGAACAGACCAAAGGCTTGTATGTGCTGGGAAAAAAGATAGGTACAGATGCCCCGGTAATAAAAAACAACGCTGTTTACATACCCTTGAGGCATGCAGGGGAAGGTATGGGCTATAAGGTCAGCTGGTATGCAGGCCCGGAGACTATGGAAATGAGATTGGGCGACAACTTGGTCAAGGTAACGGTAGGTTACGGCATCGGTGTTATAAACGGCAAAAGCGTTAAGATAAGCCCGGCACCCATTATGTATAACTCACGGTTATATGTGCCAATAACCTTTATTCAGAACAACTTCGACTATGATGTTTCCTATGACAAAGCAAAGAATGTTGCAAGCATAGATAAGAAGAAAGCACCTGCAGCGGAAGCTGAGGAGCCTATAGAATACAAGAAGGCGAAAATTGAAGAGATAATCTATGATGATGATGGGGGATTTCCCCAGTTGAATATAGTTGCAGACAACCCCGTTAAATACAAAAGCTTTACCATGATGAATCCGGACAGAATGGTAGTGGATATAGAAAACGCTGTTCTGAATACCGAGTTTGAAACAAAGGAAATAGGAAAAGGCGGAGTTATAAGGGCCAGAGTGGCACAGTTCAGCAAGTCTCCCGATGTGGTCAGGGTGGTAATAGACCTGGAGAACCAGCAGTTGTGCAAACTGGTGCAATCCAATGACAAGAAGACGATATCCTTGATATATGCCAACATAATAATCCCTGTCAGTTTTGCCAGAGAAGAAGGCAGAGACGTGCTGATGATAAGGGGAAGCCAGGAAATGGATACCAATGCATTCATGCTGGAAAACCCCGACAGGCTGGTAGTGGATATAAGAAAGTCGGTGCTGAGCGAAAAGGGGCAGACGGTGGAAACCAATACACCTTTTGTGAAAGCAATAAGGACAGGCCAGGTGGATGTGGGCGTTGCACGGGTAGTACTTGACGTGGAACCTGGGGTATATTACGACGTTATTAACGAGGGGAGCCTGACAAAGGTATATATTTCCGATGTGCCTTTCTCCTTCTTTGATTACAGTAAATACTACAATTCGGCTTATGTAGATCTAAGCACCGGTGCGGAAGTGGAGTATCAGCCGATAATAGATAAAGCAAACAGAACGCTTAAGATAATGATACCAAAGGATATTGACGTTGAAGAAAAGGTACATGAAATTAATGACAATATAATAGAAAATGTAACAATCACCAAGGAAACCTACGGAGATCAAATATTCACTGCAGCAGCTTTTAAAATGAAGCCCTCTGTGGAATATGAACTGATTTCCCCCGCAGTTACTAAGCTCGTAAGCTTGAAGTTCAAATATAAGGCTTCAAAAACCGGACAGCTTACTGTACTTATTGACCCCGGACACGGGGGGAAGGATCCGGGTGCAACAGCTATTGATAAAAAGACTTATGAAAAGAGCCTTAATCTGGATGTCGCACTGAGATTGAACAGGATACTGAAGGGCATAGGCTTCAAAACCATTATGACAAGAACTGATGACAGCTATGTGGATCTTGCCAGCAGATCAGGACTTGCAAACAACAGCTTTGTTGACTTTTTCATGAGTATCCACTTTAATGCCTTCAACAGCACCGCAAAGGGTATAGAAACATTGTATTTCCCCAATGAAGTAACTGATGAATACCAGTTGGACAACAGGGAAATAGCGAATATATTCCACGGCGAACTTATCGATGCATTAAAAAGAACCTCCAGGGGAATAACACCGAGACCGGGACTTCATATACTGAACAAGACAAAGATGCCTGCCATACTTGCAGAGCTGGGCTTCCTGACTAACCAAGAGGACTTTGCGGAGATCAAGAAAGAAGAGTACAGGGAAACAGCGGCGCGGGCATTGGCAGTTTCAATCGTGAAATACTTTCAGGATATTGAGAACATAAACCTTGGCATAGATACTAATGCCATATATGCTGCTGATACGCCTAAGAATCCGTACAGCATGGAGCAGGATGTGGCGTCAAAAAAATGATTTAAAGCATATGGGGGTGTCACAGACTACTAATAAGTA
>CALMRR010000312.1 GCA_937871925.1 uncultured Petrotoga sp. | reverse complement strand
GACAGAGATCCAGATAGCACAGTATATTGCAGACCTTGTAAAAGATGGGTCTACTATTCAGATAGGTATAGGCGGTATTCCAAATGCTGTTGCAAAGCTGCTTAAGAATAAAAAAGATCTCGGAGTCCACACAGAGATGTTCACAGAATCTATGATTGAGCTTTTTGAAGACGGAATTATTAACAACAGCAAGAAGTCCTTATGGAGAGGCAAGTTTGTATGTGCATTTGCTTTGGGATCACAGAATATGTACAGATGGATTGATAATAACCCTGGTGTATGGATAATGAGGGGAAGCTACGTGAACGATCCTTTTGTGATAGCAAAAAACGATAATATGGTAAGCATAAATACAGCTATAGCTGTTGATCTTACAGGCCAGGTCTGTTCAGAATCATTGGGAGCCAAACAGTTTTCAGGTTCAGGCGGACAGCTTGATACTCATAGAGGGGCTGTAAAAAGTAAGGACGGAAAAGGTATAATTGCTCTGAGAGCTACTGCAAAAAAAGGAACATTATCCACTATCGTTCCGATGCATTCACCCGGATCGGTTGTAACCGTGCCGCGTCATGATGTAGACTATGTGGTGACTGAGTTCGGAGTTGCCCATTTACGCGGAAAGAGTGTTGCCCAAAGGGTGAAAGCACTTGTAAATATAGCTCATCCGGATTTTCGTGAACAGCTTTTAAAGCAGTCATATGATCTGGGATACTTATAATGATTAAGGAGGGGGACAAGAATGAGTAAGGTGTTTATTGTCGGTGCCAAGAGAACAGCTATTGGAACGTTTGGTGGAGCTTTGAAGGAAGTTCCCGCCAATAGGCTCGGAGCACACGTTATTAAAGCAGCCATGCAGCATGCCAATGTCAAACCGGATATGATAGATGAGAGTATTATGGGAAATGTCCTGAGCGCAGGACAGGGGATGGGGCCGGGCAGACAGGCAGCAATATATGCAGGTATTCCGGTAGAAAAAGCCGCATACAGTGTAAATATACTTTGCGGAAGCGGAATGAAATCCGTAATGATAGGTTCGACAGATATAAAAGCAGGTGAAGCTCAGATCGTTGCTGCAGGTGGCATGGAAAGTATGTCTATGGCTCCGTATATGATTCCTTCCACTGCAAGGTTTGGAATGAAATTCGGTAACGGTCAGATATTCGATCATATGATAGTTGATGGTCTCACAGATGTATTCAATAACTATCACATGGGCGTCACTGCTGAAAATATAGCAAGAAAATACTCTTTAAGCAGAAAAGAACAGGATGACTTTGCACTTGCCAGTCAGCAAAAGGCAAAACAGGCTATTGAGTCCGGAAGATTTTCCGATGAAATAGTTCCTTACGAGCTTAAGGTCAAAAAGGATGTTGTTTACTTTGCCAAGGATGAGCATCCCAGATACGATACAACTGCCGACAGTCTGGCCAAGCTTAGACCCGCATTTTTGTCTGACGGAACAGTAACGGCTGGAAATGCTTCTGGCATAAATGATGGTGCAAGTGCTTTGATACTTGCCAGTGAAGAGGCTGTACAGAAGTATGGTCTCAAACCTTTGGCCGAAATACTCTCTTATGCTCAGGCAGGTGTAGATCCTTCAGTTATGGGTCTTGGACCTTATCCGGCTATTAAGAAAGCCCTTGAAAAAGCAGGACTTAATCTTAAGGATATTCAGCTTCTTGAACTGAACGAAGCTTTCGCTGCACAGTCGCTGGGAGTAATAAAGGAGCTTTGTGAAGCTTACGGTCTTTCAAAGGACTGGATAATGGAAAGAACTAATGTAAACGGTGGTGCAATTGCACTTGGCCATCCTATCGGAGCATCAGGGAACAGGATTATTGTTTCACTTTTGTACGAAATGAAAAAGAGAAGTTTGAATTATGGGTTGGCTTCGCTTTGTATAGGCGGAGGAATGGGGACTGCGGTTTTAATTAAAAATCTGTAGGCTTTAATTCACAAAAAGGGGTGAGTATATGAGAAAATTTTTAGCAGTATTGATGGTTATGTTAGTAGCTCTCAGTATTTTTGCAGAACCGGGAGTAACCAAGGATGAAGTTAAAATAGGTTCTTTCCAAGCATTGTCAGGTGCTGCAGCCATAATAGGTCAGAGTATGACTGCCGGTATGAAAGCCTACTTTAATTATGTAAACGACAACGGCGGGGTTTTTGGCAGAAAAATAAATCTTCTCGTTGCTGATGATCAGCTTAACCCTGCAAAAACAACTGTTGAAGTGAAAAGGCTTGTAGAAAATGACAATGTGTTTGCAAT
>CALMRR010000311.1 GCA_937871925.1 uncultured Petrotoga sp. | reverse complement strand
ATAACGTATCACCTCAAAAAAAACTTCAAGGGCTGTAGATGCACTAAGTGCTTTTAAAGCATCTCCCTCAGAAATATACTTGTCTTCCCACGTATTAAGGTTGAGTACCCCAAGATGAAGCGGATATTTAAACTGATCAAAACTCTTCACCCCGCTGACCGCATAGACCAGATCCATAAGCCTCTGAGAGTTAACGAATCCTCCGTTAAGAGGAAAGGAAAGATCAAACATCTCTTCAAAATCTATGATTTTAAAAACTTCATAAACAGATTTTGGTTCTATCCCTGCGGCCATAAAGTATCCGGGAAATCCTCCCATGGATGTGGTGTAATACTCCTGCGGAAAAAAGCCTTCTTCCACCAGCGCCTGCAGAAATCCCATAGATTTGAATACATAAGCGGCTCCCCCTGCTATGGTCAGACCATAGCTCTGTGCGAAAGATGAAAATGAAATGATTATAAGCAGTATAAGAACCAATAGTTTTTTCATTAAAATACCTCTGTTTTATAGATAAACCGTTTACTACAGTCTTCTTTAATTATACACTTGTATGTTACGCCTGATTTAATTTCATGAAAAACTTTTTAAACAGGCAGAAAGATATGTTCTGTTGATAATGCTCTGTTGATAATTTTTTGTAGACACGCAAATGTTTCTTAAAAGAAATTCATGTGTAACATTAGAAGTTTTATATATTCTGGGGAAGAACTCTCTTTGAGAGGGTTGAAAAGATCGTTTTCAACAAAAAATACAAAAGTTCAACAAAAATTGCAACTGCTGTGCAGAATATAGTGAACATACATACACTTCGGCCAACTTGTCTTGTTTTCTTACTATGACTCAAAAAGTCCTCCCTGAAGGAGGACTTTTACTATCTTTTACAGTTGTTCAGGATTCATGGTATTTTATATCAATAAACTCATTCATTACAGTTTCATAGTAGCCGCCATATACCTTGTAACGATAAGCATCCCCGGATTTTTCAACCATACCGTCATTCTGGGAAAAGAGTTCTTCAAACTGGGGAAACAAGCTGTCAAATATTCCCAAAATATTTGAACCCAATGAGTGGCCGCTGTGGGTTACAAGCTTACCGTCAACCGAAGAGTCATCGATTATCTTAAGCAGGTTATCTATCCCTCTTTCTGACAGAACTTTACTGTACTGCATTTTTTTGTCGGCCGGAACCATTATATCATCAATACCGCTGAGCATAACAACTTTGGCCTGTGAAGGAAAAAAATGCTCCGGCATGAGCAGGCTTCTTATTTCTATCTGCTGCGGTGAGACCTCTTCATACACCGAATCAGTCTTCATGCTTATAAAGTAATTGGGCAGATAGGCTTTACAGTACCTTCCGTTAAGTATCCTTTCTTCGTCTATCCCTACCAAAGCACTTATATCTATTATTCCCTTAACAGATTTAGGCAGAAACTTCATGACCATATGGGAAAGATAACTTCCCAGAGAGCTTCCCAGAAGATATATTCTTTTTGAATTGATTAAGTAAGTACGCATGAGATAGTACAGTCCGTTGGCTATATCCAGCGACTGGCAGAACCCGTAGTCTACATAATCGTCCCTTTCCTGAGAATCAGAAAGGAGATCAAACTTCTCATCCAAAAACAGATCGTTGCTCAGGTCTATGCACTTGTCAGGCTTAGTAAACTTTTTTACATCTTCCAGAGTTATTTTGGATCTTTCAGCATTGAAAATCAGCTTTCGGTTCAAACTGGCCTCAACTCCCATATATGCGGCAGTAAAGGTTATAACGTTGAATCTTTCTGCGTATGCCTTCCTCATCTTTTTGAAAAAAACATTTTCAGGATTAAGACAGTATCCGGTATGAATGCCCATTAAGCCTGTTTTTTCATTTACTCCTGCATCCGGAAGATAACAATGAAGATTGAAGGACCTGTCTTTTTTATAAATTTCGTCCCTGACAGATCTTACTCTGATAACCGACTCAGCCATCTTTCCTTACCTTCTGCATAAAAAGTTTTTCAAGTCCGCCGATACTGTCTATAGACGTCGAAAGCTCCAACATATCAAATTCAATTTCATACTTTTCTTCAAGAAGACCTATAAACTCCCAGAAGCTTAAAGAGTCTATGTTAAGCTCTAAAATTTTTTTGTTTATAGTAGTTTCATCGATCTCTAAAGAAAAAAATTTTTTAAACTCATTCCTGAATAAGTCCATGGGCTATCCTCCTTAACTCATTTCTTTTTATCTTTCCGCTTTCTGTCTTGGGAAGAACCTCTATCTTTACAACCTTATACGGAATCATTGAAGGCATAAGGTTTTCTGCAACAACTTTTTTTATTTGTGCTTCCAAACTCTCTGATGCACAAGACCCATCAGATAAAGACTTTTCGTCCGAAGATATAAAAAGCACTATCTTTTTATCCGCCGATACGGCGCAGCATTCATTTATACTTCCAAATTTTTTCATTACCAGCGATTCAATTTCATCGGGGGATATAAGCTCCCCGGCAATGACTATGACATCATCTGCCCGCGAAACATACTGTATATTATACTCTTGAGAATCTTTAGCCTCGGGTATAATTCTCACAAGGTCTCCTGTTTTATAGTAATCGCCTATAAATTTTTTTCTCGCATTTTCATCGGCTTTATAGTATTCCTTCATTATACTTGGATGTGTCCTGCGGTTTACCAGCAGCTCCCCGGTAAGTTCTGCATTAGGTATTCGCAGAATACTCTTTACAGGTACTATATTATCGTCATTAAGCAGCGCTATATCGACAAAATCAAGCGGTTTACCTATATAATCTTGAACAATCATGGTTCCTAATGGAAATGAAGTTTGAGCTTTTACCCTGCCGCTCACACTTATACAGCCAAGCTCAGTCTGCCACCATGTGTCGGTAATTTCGTAACCTAACTCCAAATACTTCTTCTTGGTTTGAACCGCAAGCTTTTCCCCTACCGTATATACTTCTTTTATATTTGTCTCATATTTTTTGAAAAACCGATACGCTATGTTAAGAAAGCTCGGGGAAGTATAGATCACCTGAATATCCCATTCCCTGAACTTACTCAGAGCCTTCATAAGTCTGAACCCGTTCATGTTCTTGACTATAAAAAAATTCAAATCTGATATGATAGGCATGAATATTCCATAATAAAATCCTGTAACCCACCCAAAATCAGCCGTACATAAGTAATTGGTTCCGGCTTTGATATTAAAAACCTTTTCAATAGACATTTTAAGACCGTCAAGATCTTTTGTCGAA
>CALMRR010000310.1 GCA_937871925.1 uncultured Petrotoga sp. | reverse complement strand
AAAGTCTGTCTTGTAGGTTACGGCAGCAGTAATAAAGAGATGGTTCAGTTTTTGATGGAAAGCGGTAACACTGTATACGTAAGCAATAACAAAGCTTTACGTCCGGAAGATATTAAGTTTCTTTCTGAAAAAGGTATAATGTATGAGGAAGAACATTCCACACTGCTTGAAAACTGCGATCTGGCAGTTGTAAGCCCCGGGGTTCCCCCAAACAGCAGTGCATCAAAGATAATATCTGAGAAAAATATGAGGTTTACTACTGAAGTCGAGTATGCCTGGATGACTATAAAAAGAGCAAATCCGGCATGTATCTTTGTCGGTATAACCGGAACAGACGGAAAATCAACAACTACATCCCTTATAGGACATCTTTTAAGGGAAGCAGGGTATTCTACTTTTGTAGGAGGCAATATCGGAATTCCGCTGATAACAGCGCCAATGAACCTTCAGTTCTATGTAGTGGAGATAAGCTCTTTTCAGCTTTACTGGGGGAAAAGATTATGTCCCGAAGTATCGGTGCTTTTGAACCTTGCTCCTGATCATCTCAACTGGCATACCTCCCTTGAGGAGTACTACGGATGTAAAATTTCCATGATAGACAATACACTTTCGTCTGGAGGACTTGCAATTGTAAACCAAAACATTAAAAATGCCATGCACAAAGGAAAGACCATACATTTTTCGGGAGAGATGCTCGAAAACAGCTACGTCAACTTTGAGGACCGAAGAATTAAAGTCATGAATGACTTCTTAAACCTAAAAATATATAGTGAAGATACGGTAAGTGCTGTAATTGCCTGTCTAAATCTCGGAATAAGTGAAAATCTTATAGAACAGGGTCTTAAAAGCTTCAAACCTCTTTCCCACAGGATTGAGCTGTGCGGAAATGTAAACGGAATAAGCTTTTATGACGATTCAAAAGCCACCAATGTACATTCCGCATACAATGCCTATCTTAGTTTCAGGGGAAAAGGGTATGCAGCGATTCTAAACGGAATTCCTAAAAACGAAGATCTTACTGAGCTCATTGAAGAAGTCAGAAACTTTTCGAAAATCACTCTGGTTTTTGGAGCAATGACGGAGGAAGTTAAAAAGTATCCTCTTGATGAAAAGTTTGTATTCTGCAATAATATGGAAGAAGCT
>CALMRR010000309.1 GCA_937871925.1 uncultured Petrotoga sp. | reverse complement strand
CGTCCAAAAGGAAGTTTAAGATACAGTTTGGTACTATCGTCCTCATCCTGAGAATATCTGAGCGGAAGAACCAACGGATATGTTTTCAGATAGGTATAATAGAATTGTGGATCATTTCTGAAAATAAGTCTTGCGGATGAAAAAACGTATGAAACAAAAATAAAACAAGAAAGCAAAAGCAAAAGCTTTTTTCTATTTATCATAACCGTTTTTTCTTTTCTGCATATAAAGTTCCCGAACTTTTTGTATTTCCTGCTGATATTCCTGACCTTTAAAGTTTTCATAAGAGTACTCTAGAGCAGTCCATTTACCGTAGACATACATAAGAGTTATTTCAGCATATATACCTCTGCGTATATATATCCTGTTTCCCCAATGTTTGGTACTGGCAAGTACGAACTGGGTGTGGTGTACAAATCCTATGTCTATATTAACTTTTCTTTTACCCTCATACGAAAAGACTTCTTCAATCTGATTGGTAATTATTTTTGCATCAGCAAGATAGTACTGTGGCCTTAATTCTTGAAAACTAATTATTCTGGCATTTATCTTTATATTTTCACCCATTTCTTCATTGTAAAAAAAGGTGTATTTCTGAAAATCAAGCGGCCCGGAAATATAATCTATCTTGCCGATTCTTTTTTCTAACTGTTCTTTCAAACCCTTTTCATAAAGCCAGTAATCACTATCTCCGGCAGTAAATATATGCGCTGCATAGTTTACCGGATCAGGAGCCTTTGTTATTCCCATCTTTTAATATCACCTCAAAATTTTCAAGTTTAATACTGTATACCTCAAAAGGAGTTTTAAGTATGACTTCTCCTTTATTATCGTTGATGGTTATCTTTTCTCCAAAAGTAAATTCTGCAAATCCTTTTCCACCTTTGTCTATAACTGTATCTTTAACCTTAAGAGGAAAATCAGAGTTATTTATTATCTCGGCACTATAGTTTTGATTATTTATAAGTGCTTTATACGTAAAGATTTCTTTTGTGAGAATTACTATCATTAAAACATCTATAAATAAAAATAAAGATATGACAAGATAGTATACAATCCTAGAAAATTTCTTCCCACCTGATAAAAACCTTTCTTTCAAAGTAACTTTTTTATCTTCCTTTTCGTTATAAACTCCCTGCACATCAATATTCTCTTTTAAAATAACGCTCAGTATCCGGGCAATATCTTTCAGCTGTATGTATGAAAAATCTGAAAGATCATTTTCAATGAGCTTATTTACAGTATATTCTGTTGTTTTTATACTCTCGGAAATTTTTTTTATATCTACTTCCTTTTCTTTTATGAGTTGCTTTAAATCTTTATTGAACTTATACTCCACGATCTTTTCCCCTTTTTAAAAAGTATACTTTAATTTTAACATATTAATGTAAAAAAAGGAACGGTTGCCCGTTCCTCATTTATAAGTTTTCTTAAACTTTTTTCTTTTTTCCTACTGAAATGACCACTGCTGATGCAATATATATTGTAGAGTATGCACTGACTGCTGTACCTATTGTCATACCAAATGCAAAAGGAGCTATAGCCTTGCCACCCCAAACCAGCATGGTAAAAACAACGATAAATGTTGTTAAAGCTGTGATTATTGTTCTTGTAAACATCTCGTTCATACTCTTGTTAACTATTTGGTCAATAGGCATCCCTCTGTACT
>CALMRR010000308.1 GCA_937871925.1 uncultured Petrotoga sp. | reverse complement strand
TCCCAGTCAAAACCTTTTCTGCTAACGCTAAAAAAACGCGGCACTTTAATCCCTCCTGAAAAAACATATTCAAAAATAGTATATTCTACTATGAAAAAAATTTCAATAACAATAAAACAAAAAGAAAAGGCTTTTAAAAGCCTTAATCTACATTATTGATATTTTGTCTCTTATATCTCTGTTATGAACAAGAGCACATCTGTAAAGTTCGAGTTTCTGGTCGAATCTTATTCCTGCCTGTTCAAGAACCGGCCTGTCCAGTCTTATAAAATCATCGAAATTACCCTTGAAAAGAGCTTGTCCATCATTCATGACCAGAACCTTAGGTTTAAGATGGATAAAATCACTTATCCAATGAGTGACAAGAACAATAGATTTACCCATGGTATTAAGTCTTTTTATTGCCTTTACTACTTCCATGCGTGAAGTGTAATCCAGGCCTACGGTAGGTTCATCAAAAACAACGTATTGCGGATTACAACATAGAACAGATATTATAGCCACTTTCCGCGTTTCTCCTCCGGACAGGTTGAAAGGACTTTTATTTAGATAAGCCAAAGGCAGAGAGAACATCTCCATATAAAATTTGATTTCTTCTTTTCCAAGAGACATTCCGAAATTTTTTGGTCCATACATAAGTTCTTCATATATGGTAGGAAGGAAAAACTGAGCTTCCGGGTACTGGAAAATAAGTCCTACTTTATTTCGTATCTTTTTCATATTAGTGTTCTTATTGCCGGTTACCTCACCGTCAACGCTCACACTGCCTTTTTGCGGAAGGATAAGTCCGTTGAAAGTATTTATGAGGGTACTTTTACCTGAACCCGTGTGTCCTACAAAAAGCCATAAGTCTCCATTTGATATTTCTATGGAAATATCTTTTATGGCTGTTTTTTCAAAAGGTGTATTTATTCCGTATGTATAACTTATATTATCCACTGCTATTGGCATAAATAATCCACCATCTGTTCAAAAGTTTTATTGAAGTTTTTTTTGAGTTTTACATCAAAAGGTACTTCGATCGTTAGCTTTCCAGCACTGTAAAAATAGTCTCTGCTACCGTCAAAGATAATTTTGCCTTCTTTAAGTCCTACTATCCTACTTACTAAAGCAAGATCATCTGAGTGATGAGAAGCAATAATTATAGTTTTTCCAAGAGATACCAACTTTTTAATTACCTCGTATACCTCAGATCTTCCTATGGGATCAAGCATAGTTGTTGGTTCATCCATAAGAATTACTTCCGGTTTCATTGCTACTATTGCAGCAATAGCAAGTCTTTGTTTTTGCCCGCCTGAAAGGGTATTAGGATCAGCCTTCGCATACTTTGACAGCCCTACAACATCAAGTGCCCATGAAATAAGCTCTGTCATGCTTTCTCTTTGAATACCTATATTTTCGAGTCCGAAAGCTACGTCTTCTTCAACTGTAACTCCTACGATCTGATTTTCAGGATTTTGAAAAATATAGCCTACATACTGTTTGTTTTTCGCAGAAATAGGAATATCATTAAAGATCACTCTTCCGCTTTGAGGCACAAGTATTCCGCTCAAAACTTTCATGAGTGTGGATTTTCCGCTTCCGTTGTCACCTACCAAGCCAACGAACTCTCCTTTGCTAAAGCTCAGGTTTAAATCTTTAAGAATTTTTTGGTCTGCATATTCAAAATTTAACTTTTCACATCCAAAAAACATGATTATCCTTCCTTGACGGATTTATATACTCGTATTCCGCCTGATTTTATAAGTTCAGTCATATTTCCGAAGGTTTCCTTCATGAACTGAGAAATCCTTTCTCCGCCTTTGTTATGAAAGGCGACCAGCTGTAAGGAGCCTTCTGGATTAAGGTGTGTAAATGATCCTTTTATTATATTCATCCATATGTTTTTTCCGGCAACTATAGGGGGATTTGAAATTATTATGTCAAACCTTTCTTCTTCCCAAGGATCAAAAATATTTCCCCATTTAAGGGTAACCTGCGCATTGTTGTCTTTGGCGTTTATCTTGGAAAATTCAACTGCTCTTTTGTTTATATCG
>CALMRR010000307.1 GCA_937871925.1 uncultured Petrotoga sp. | reverse complement strand
AAAAGTATATAAATTTCGAAAAATCACCCTTCCTTTGCTTAACAAGACCCTTTCACCCTTAATTATAACGCAGTTTGCATTCCAATTCAATAATTTCAACCTTATATTTTTGCTTACACGTGGCGGACCTAGAAATTCCCTCGGAGATTATTTTGGATCTACTGATATTTTGGTTTCGTATACTTTTAATATAATGCGGGAGCTCCAGCAATACGGTCTTACAGCAGCATACGGAGTTATCACTTTTTTTATAACCGTATTGATAATAGTCTTTACCACCCTCTGCCTTAAGGGGCTTAAGGAGGAGTTCTAATGAACAGATTAAAAAAGAAAAATATTTGGTTTGTAAGAATGTTGGCTATTCTGCTGGTAGTTGTTATTCTTTTTCCTTTTTACTATGTTGTGCTTACTTCCTTCAAGCCGGGCTCTTCATTTTATTCAGGCTCCGTATTTCCAAAACAGTTCACTCTGGATAATTATAGTTCTCTAATAAACAACTCTAAGTTTTTGCTATGGGTTAAGAACTCGACTATTCTTGGAGGATTCTCGGCATTATTGACGGTAGTTGTAACCATGTTTGGCGGATATGCTTTCAGCAGGCTCAGATTTCCCGGAAGGAAGTATGGAATACTTTTCCTCATGGTACTTCAGATGTTTCCAACATCTGTTGCTATGGTTGCGTATTTCAAAATGCTTCAGATAGCAGGCCTGCTTAATACGCTTACCGGTATAATCCTTATTATGGGATTGGGAAACGCGGCTTTTGGTACATGGATTATAAGGAACTACTTGAACTCTATACCCACCGAGATTGATGAAGCTGCATATATAGACGGTGCAAATTACTGGCAGACTTTCTGGAAGGTACTTTTTCCTCTTATGATGCCAATTCTTGCCACACAGTTTATAATGACTTTTATAGGCGTTTACAATGAATATATGTTTTCGGTTATTCTGCTTTTTGATCCTTCAAAGTATCCTGTAGGAGTTGGTATAAAAGGTTTCCTTGCGTCGAATTATTCTGTAAACTGGACAGTTTTCTGTGCAGCAGCAGTACTTGGATCGTTGCCTATAATAATTTTATTCCTTCTACTTCAGAAAAATATTACAAACGGACTTACAAAAGGAGCTGTGAAATCTTGAAAGGTAAAGTAGGCTATGAAATTTTTGTCGATAGATTCTATAATTTTAATAACAAGGGGTATACGTTTATACCATGGAACATACCTGTTAAAGCATACGATAAGCAAGAATATGATTTTTACGGAGGAAATCTCAAAGGAATCAGTAAGAAGATTGAGTATCTGAAAAAATTGTCAGTTGATTTTATCTATATTACTCCCGTGTTCAAAGCAAATACAAATCACCGGTACGATACACTTGATTTTTTTGGTATTGATGAAAAAGCAGGAACCGAAAATGATCTTCTGGAGCTAAAAAGTCTTCTCAAAGAAAACAGTATAGAGCTATACATGGATATAGCACTGAACCATACCAGCCGTTTTAACAGCATGAAAGAAAACATTGATTTTTATACCGGTAAAAATTGGGCGAATGTTGAAAATCTTCCTGAGTTGAATTTAGAAAGTGCAGAGCTTAAAAACTATCTTTTTAGAGAGGATTCTTCTGTTATGAAGAGTTATCTTAGGAAAGGATTAACAAACTGGAGATTTGACTGTGCGTATGATTTGGGCTATGAAATTTTAAAAGAGATAAAGCATAATATGGACAAAGTTTGTGAAAACGAAGTAATAGGTGAAGTCTGGTCTTACCCTCTTGAATGGTGCAAAGTTATCGACGGCGTAATGAACTATTACTTTCAACAGCTCATAAAAATGCTGCTTTATGGAAAGATAGATGGAACAACATTTACCGCTGCTGTTGCAAAAACATCGGAAGAATGCGGAGATAAAATTTTTAAAAGCTGGAATATTCTTTCGACGCACGATACTCCCAGAATAAAAAATATCTTTGGTGATCTGTGGAAAATTGCCGTAATTCTACAATTTACAGTTCCAGGCAGTCCCCTTGTATACTATGGAGAAGAAATAGGAATGCAGGGCGAAGGTGATCCATACTGCAGGCAGCCAATGCTGTGGCAGGAGGATCTTCAAGAGAACGAATCTTATTGTTTCTACTTAAAATTGATTGATGAGTATAAGAAAACAAAGGGCATCAACTCTGGAAGATTCAAACAGCTTTCTTCCTCTGATAGTGAAGTAGTGTGTTTTGAAAGAACAAGCGATGAGATACGCGATACGCGCTTTGTTATAGCTAATCCTACAAATAAAATGATTTCAGCCTGCATTATAACAGAGAACTCGTCTTTGATGAACTATTCAAAAATTAAGGATGTATTTTCAGAAATAGAGTT
>CALMRR010000306.1 GCA_937871925.1 uncultured Petrotoga sp. | reverse complement strand
AATAACCAACGATAAGGTCGTAGGCTTTCTTTTTGTCAATAGTGTCAACAAGGATGCTTATACCAACGAATGTTCACAGATAATGTTAAGGGTTATGAATATCCTTAAGGGAACGACTTTCTATTCTTATATAACCCAGCAGATAGTATCTACAAGCGCTCAGGCATTTGTTTCGCTTGTGGAAAAGAAAGACAACGAGACAGGCTTTCATATATCGAGAGTTTCGCAGTACTCATATACTATTGTAAATCAGATGTCTAGAGAATTTCCCATGATTACGCCAAAGTTCCGCAGAGAGATACTGTGGGTTGCCTCGCTTCATGACATAGGAAAGATAGGCATACCGGACAATATACTTCTTAAACCTGGCAAACTCACTCCCGAAGAGTTTGATATAATGAAGCAGCATGTGCTTTTCGGAGAAAATATTCTTAAGGATATGGACGGCAAGATACAGAACATGACCGGTTTTTCTTTTATGAAGACTGCTATAGATATTGCCGGGGGGCATCATGAGAAATGGGACGGGAGTGGGTATCCGCGAAAGCTAAGCGGGCATGATATTCCTCTTGCCGGAAGAATAGTAGCTTTGGCAGATGTGTTTGATGCTCTGACCAGTGCTCGCCCATATAAAAAAGCTTTTGATTTTGATCTTTCGGTAAGGATGATAATAGAGCAGTCCGGTAGTCACTTTGACCCGGATGTGGTTCATGCGTTTACTACCGGCTTGGATAGTATAAGAAGAATCTATGACCGGTACAGGGAATAAAAATTTTCTAGTATTGACATGTCCGGAGAAAGGTACTATAATTTTATTATAAAAAAATTCTGTCAGAATAATTATTGCTCAAAAAAGGGGGCGGTATAAATGGCGGAAAAAAAAGAAGTGAAAAAAGAAGTTAAAAAGGAACCAGAAAAGAAAGAAACTCCGAAAAAAGAAAAGAAATAGTTTTTAAGAGCCGCCATTAAATGGCGGCTTTATATATTTTATTAAAAAAAAGTTACAATGTAATCTATAAAAAAATATGGTACAATATACGATGTCATTATTTATTTTTTAGAGGAGGAAAAGTATGGAATTAAAGGAGTATGTAAGAGATATACTTGATTTTCCGCAGAAAGGGATTATTTTTAAGGATATTACGCCAATACTAAAAGATCCGGAGGCATTCGGATACACCATAAAAATACTTCAGGAACTGTTAAAGGACTGGGATTTTGATTTCATAGTCGCACCGGAAGCCAGGGGTTTTTTATTTGCCTCTCCTTTGGCATATACTATGAAAAAAGGTCTGATACCGGTAAGGAAACCAGGAAAGCTTCCTTATAAAACAGTTAATATATCTTATAATCTTGAGTACGGAAGTGCTGAGCTTCAGATGCATGTTGACGCACTTAAAAAGGGTGACAGGGTGGTAATAGTTGACGATGTTCTGGCAACCGGGGGAACACTTGATGCGATAAGAAGAATGGTCAACAATGTAGGCGCAGATGTTGAAGGTGTACTCTGCATGGCTGAACTCGGTTTCTTAAAAGGTAGGGAACGTCTTAAAGATCTTAAGGTTGCTTCAATCCTTAAATATTAAGAAGGAGGCGGAGTATGGAAGGGATCTCTTTTGATTTTACCAATCTGTTTTCACCAGTTTTAAAAGGCGGACTTACCAAAAAGGATATAAACAGCTACAAAGAAAAAGCTTCTGAAGCGGTTGAGAATATACTTAACAGTAATCCGGGATTTATGGGAGTACCTTTCGAATCAAAATGGCTTGAGTCAGTCAGAGAGCTTAAAGAATGGATACTTTCTTTTGAAAGTCTTGTAGTTTTAGGAATAGGTGGATCTGCTCTTGGTAATATTGCTTTGCAAAGCGCCCTTAATCCTGCAGACTATAATAACCAGAAAAACAGAAAAACCCCTAGGATATATATAGTGGATAATGTTGATCCGGACCTCCTTTCAAGTGTTTTGGATCAGATAGATATTAAAACAACTCTTTTTAACGTTATTTCAAAATCCGGAACCACAGCCGAGGCTATGGCAAATTATATGGTGGCCAGGGGACTGCTTGAGACCAATGGTCTTAAAGTTCAGGATCATATATTATTTACAACCGATCCTCAAAACGGCATACTTCGGAAGATGTCACGTGATGAAAATATAAGAGCTATTGAGATTCCTCCGCAGGTAGGTGGAAGGTTCAGCGTGCTCACTCCTGTCGGACTTGTTTCAGCTATGGCAGGAGGAATTGATATACAAGAGCTTTTTCTAGGTGCACGCGATATGTGTGAAAAATGTAAAAATAAAGATATATGGAAGAATCCGGCGGCTCTTAATGCGGTAATACATTATCTTTACTATTTAAAAGGATATAACTTATCCGTGATGATGGTTTACTCCAACAGACTGTATCTTCTTGCCGATTGGTACAGGCAGATATGGGCTGAAAGTATAGGAAAGAAGCTTAATCTCAAAAAAGAAACGGTCAATGTGGGGCAGACTCCGGTAAAAGCTCTTGGTGCTACTGACCAGCATTCACAGGTTCAGCTTTACAACGAAGGACCAAAAGATAAGATAATAACTCTCATAAAGCTTGAGAATTTTGAAAGGGAAGTTTCGATTCCCAAAATACATGAAGATATTGCCGAACTGAAGTATCTTGGCGGAAGAAAGCTTTCCGAGCTTCTTAATACAGAGCTTGCAGGCACTGAGTATGCGCTTTTGGAACACGAGAGACCCAATATGAGAGTTACCTTTCCCAGAATCAGTGCCTATAACATAGGGGAGTTTATTTTCATGTATGAATTTTCAACTGCTGTGATGGGAGGTCTTTTGCAGGTTGATCCTTATGACCAGCCCGGTGTGGAGCTTGGGAAAAAGGTTACGTATGCTCTTATGGGACGTGAAGGGTATGAGGATCTTGCCGCAGAGGTTATGAAAAAAATACAGGTAAAAAATAGGGTGATTATGTGATAATAGGAGTAACAGGGTTTGCAGGCAGCGGAAAATCTTATGTTTCAAAAATTATGAAAGAAAAAGCAGAGTCCGCGCTTATGAAAAAGGTTTTAGTCATTGATGCAGACAGGGTCGGACACGATGTCCTTTCCCTGTTTTTTATCCGTCAAGAACTTGTAAAAGCTTTTGGAAACGATATTTTAAATGAAAACGGAGAGATAGACAGAAAAGCTCTGGGAAGAAAAGTGTTTTCCAGTCGTGCCAAGCTTTCGTTTTTAAATGCAACTGTGCATCCTGTCATAAGGCACGAAGTAGAAAAAATGTTAAAAGAAAAAGAAAAAAGTTATGATATAATTATAATCGATGCAGCATTGTTAGATCAGATAAAACTAGCTGAAATGTGTAACATAATAGTTCTTGTGGAGTGTTCCGAAGATAAGCGTGTGGACAGGCTGATTCTGAATAGGAGTATCCCTATAGAAAAAGCGCATGCTATTGTGCAGTCTCAGAAAGAACTCAATCTGGGCAGATCTGATTTCAAAATTATAAATGAAGGAAATTTTGAAAGCACCTGCAGGCAGGTTGAAGAATTCCTAAGTCAGCTTACGTCGGTGGAGTAAGGGGTTTTTATTTTTTGGATAAATAGAAATAACTTAAAAAAGTTATCCAATTCTTTTATTACGGAGGTGCTAAAGGTGAAGAAACTTCTTATTGTTCTGCTTGTTGCTCTTTTTGCTACATTTGCATTTGCAGACAAGGTAACGGTTGAATTCTGGCATGCTATGAGCGGTGATCTCGGAAAGGTTCTTCAGAATCTTGTAGACCAGTTCAACAAGGAAAATCCTACCATTGAAGTTAAGGCAGTTTATGTAGGCAACTACAATGCTCTGAACCAGAAACTTCTTGCCACTATAACAGCATACAACCAGGGAACCAAGTCCGGTCTTCCTGCAATGGCACAGTCTTATGGAAACTGGACTGCCAAGTATCTATATTCGGATGTTGTAAAAGCTCTTAACAGCTACATAACCAAAGACCCGGAAATGAAGAAAGCATGGGATACCCAGATTTATCCTGTTTTCAAAGACATCGTTTCATGGGGAGATATGATATATGCTATTCCTTTCAACAAATCAACCCAGGTTTATTTTTACAACACGGATCTTTTTG
>CALMRR010000305.1 GCA_937871925.1 uncultured Petrotoga sp. | reverse complement strand
ATATCGATTGCCTCTTCAAATTTTTTGCTGTAAAGAGACGAATCAAATACTACAATCTCATCATCCAGTTCGAGTCCGCATATATTGCTTGCTCCATTTTCAAACCAAAAAATATTTATCTTTCCTGATTTTTCATACATCTCATCGACCTCACTATTATTTGTATTCATGTTATTTTTCTACAAAATTATTTACATATCCTTAAATAGATGGTATAATTTTTTCAGTTAATAAAACAAACCAACCAACGGGGTGATTTAATGCTTTTAAAAGACTTTTTAAAGAAGTACTGGTGGAGATACTCCATAGGCGTACTCTTCCTGATTGCAGTGGATTTGATACAGATCATTATCCCCAAAAAAGTCGGTGAAATAGTTGATATCCTTAAAACACCTTCTCCAGATCTTCAACGTATTTTAACTATTGTGGCAGGGATTGTTTTCTTAGCCATAGGTCTTTCGTTGGGAAGATTTCTATGGAGGGTTACAATAATTGGGGTTGCAAGACTTTTTGAGTTTAAGACAATCAATAAAATGTTTTTTCATATAATGGATCTTGATCAGGATTTTTACGATAGGTGGCGTACAGGAGATCTTATGACCAGGTTTACTTCGGATACGCAGACTGTAATGAGAATGCTGGGTTTTGGAGTAATAATGCTTGTAGATACTTTGGTCGTTACCCTGATGACTGTTCTTGCTATGGGAGAGTTTGTAAGCTGGAAGCTGACATTACTCTCAACCATACCTATACCTTTTATAGCGATAGTATCGGTTTCTTTTGGAAGAATAATTCATAAACGTTTCACCAAACTTCAGGAATGTACTTCGGAGCTTTCGAATATTACGGAAGAGAGTGTTTCCGGAATACAGGTGGTAAAGGTTTTTTCAAATCAACAGACTATGAAGGATATTTTTAATTCTCGTTCCAAAAAGTTTTATGATGCTCAGGTTTCACTTACAAGGATATGGGGACTTATGTTCCCACTTATAAACTTTCTTGGAGCCTTTTCGAGTCTTCTTGTTTTCTTTTTTGGCGGCAAGATGGTAGTAAATGGTGAGATAACTCTTGGAAATTTTGTTATGACTAACTCGTACGTTGGAATGCTTATATGGCCTATGATGGCTTTTGGATGGCTCATGAATATACTTCAGAGCGGAAGGGCTTCAATCAAACGTATTAAAGAGGTTCTTAACCAACAAAAAAGTATTGTTGAGAAGAGTGATTCCGTAAAAGAGGGATTTTCCGGTTTATACAGCTTCAAAAATTTTTCGTTCAGTTATCCTAATACCGAACGGAGAGTTCTGAAAGATATAAACATAACGATAGAACCGGGTCAGATGATAGCCCTTGTCGGAAAGGTCGGTTCGGGAAAGTCGACTCTTGCCAAGCTGATGGTCAAGCTTTATCCGGTT
>CALMRR010000304.1 GCA_937871925.1 uncultured Petrotoga sp. | reverse complement strand
ATATGGCTTTCGTGATCAGCTACAGGATTCGCTGATCTTTCTGACCTGTAAGCCAGAACTGACTAAAAAACAGCTTCTTATGCATGCCGCCCACCAGTTCAGGGATGGAGATGTTTTGCATTGGTGGCTTACAATCGGTAACTGGGGGCCAAGAACCAAGTGTTCTGATGATCTTCTGTGGCTTGTTTTTATAGCGTACTATTATATACAGGAAACTGGCGATTTTTCAATTCTTGATGAAACTGTTCCGTACTATGACGGAGGTCAGGATACTTTTTATATACACTGTAAAAAAGCTGTTGAAAAGGTTATGTCAAGGTTCAGTCCCAGAGGTGTTCCCCTTATGGGTGATAACGACTGGAATGACGGTCTGAGTGCAGTCGGCACCGACTGGAAAGGCGAAAGTTTTTGGATGTCTGAATTTTTCTATATGGTTCTTGGGCAGTTTATGGACTTTGGTTCTTATGTCAAGGACAATGCTTTTTTAAAAAAAGTGAAAGACGTTATGCAGACTCTCAAGGAGTCTTTTGAAAGGTACGGTTGGGATGGAAAGTGGTATCTGCAGGCTACTACGGATGGTTTTGAGAAGATCGGGTCTAGTGAGAATGAAGAAGGAAAGATCTTTCTTAATCCACAGATCTGGTCTTTGATAAGTTCGATAGGTGACAGTCAAAGAGCTATAACTGCTATGGAAAGCGTTACGGAACATCTGCTTAAGGATTATGGCGCACTGCTTCTGGCTCCTGCATATACATCTCCCAGAACCGATATAGGATATATTACAAGGTATGCACCGGGGCTTAGAGAGAATGGCGGAGTTTATACCCACGCGGCAACATGGGCGGTATGGGCTTACTCTTTACTAAAAGAAGGCAATCTTGCATATCAGGCTTATAGAAGAATCTGTCCGCCGAACCGTTGCAGCGATATAGATCTTTACTGTGCAGAACCTTATGTAACTGCCGGAAATTCTGACGGTCCTCTTTCTCCGTATTTCGGAAAAGGCGGGTGGAGTTGGTATACAGGCTCGGCTCAGTGGCTTGAAAGGGTTGC
>CALMRR010000303.1 GCA_937871925.1 uncultured Petrotoga sp. | reverse complement strand
CTTTACAGAAGGTTCGCCACTCTTTCAAAGCTGTTCAAGAAAGACGAGGACTTTACTATGGACGAAAAGCAAAAAACTATAGCTTTGACTCCTGAAGGAATTGCTAAAGCAGAAAAGATGCTTAACATAGAAAATCTTTATGATCCGTCGAATATAAAGTTTCTCTACCACCTTATGAACTCGCTCAAAGCACTCTATTTTTTTAAGAACGATAAGGACTACATAATACAGGACGGACAGATTGTAATAGTAGACGAGTTTACCGGAAGGCTTCTGGAAGGACGCCGTTATTCCGAAGGACTTCACCAGTCAATAGAAGCCAAGGAAGGAGTCAAAGTTAAAGAGGAAAGTGTAACTTATGCTACAATTACCTTCCAGAATTATTTCAGGATGTATGAAAAGGTATCAGGAATGACAGGAACCGCCAAGACCGAAGAGGATGAGTTCAGAACTATATACAACGCTGATGTAATAGTCATTCCTACCAACAAAAAAATGGTACGAATGGATAAAAATGATCTTATATATAAAACCGAAAAGGAAAAGTATGAAGCGGTTGTCAAGGAGATAAGTGAAAGAAACAAGAAAGGTCAGCCTATGTTGGTTGGTACAACCTCTATCGAAAAAAGCGAATATATCAGCATGCTTCTCAAAAAGCAGGGCATTCCCCATCAGGTTCTGAATGCCAAATATCATGAAAAAGAAGCAGAAATAGTAAAAAATGCAGGTCTTAAAGGAATGGTCACCATAGCGACCAATATGGCCGGAAGAGGAACAGATATAAAGCTTGGTGATGAAGTGGTTGATCTTGGAGGACTTTATGTTATTGGAACAGAAAGACATGAAAGCCGCAGAATAGACAATCAGCTTGTGGGAAGATCAGGAAGACAGGGAGATCCTGGAGAATCAAGGTTTTTTCTCAGCTTTGAAGATGAACTGCTTAGACTTTTCGGCGGAGATAAACTTAAAGCTATCATGACAACTCTTAAAATAGAAGAAGGACAGTCGATTGAACACGGTCTTTTAAGTAAAATAATAAGAGATGCGCAGAAAAAGGTCGAGGGAATGCACTTTTCTGTCAGAAAAAGACTGTATGAGTTTGACTCTGTAATGGATTCACAGAGATCTTCAATATACTCCCACAGAGACTGGTTTCTTGAGCTCTCAGATTATGAAGAACATATGAGAGAGATTTTTGAAGATGTTGTAGACAGAATGGTCGAATCTTCATATGATGAACAGGAAAAGA
>CALMRR010000302.1 GCA_937871925.1 uncultured Petrotoga sp. | reverse complement strand
CTATAGCCGATATGTTGTCAACTCTTGAAGAGAAACTGTCAAGAACCGTTTCTGAAATACTGCGGATAAGTTTGTATGATGAAGAATCAAGGTTTACATAATCATCCTGAACCTTATACATACGTGTTTGTGCACTTATGGAGTTTCCTTTGGAATCATACTTTATATCGGAAAGCTTTTCTGTTATGAATATGTTTTCATTATCGTACAGAAGAATTCTGAAATCTTCGGTAGGCTGGAACTTTTCATCATATTTTACGTATACTCTGAAATCAAGCGTTTTTCCGTCCTGAGGTTCATAATTGAATCTTGGATCGGTAAGTAAAGTCTGTATTGCCTGGTCACGTGTAAAAAGATGACCGGTGCCGTAATCTGTAAATGCAGTTTTTATGGTGTAGTACATGGGATATATTGTAAGTATGAAAAGGAAAAACATCGCAGGAAGTGTATAGCGGTAGGGATAACCTTTTTTTGAAAATACAGCCCAGTCCGCTATCGCCAAAAAAATTCCGACGACTATTCCCAATCCATAATTGCCAAAAGCTAAAAGTGTAAAGAAAACCCAGAAGAGCAGTACATTCATAACAGTTATAAAAAGCCAGATAAGAACTTTTTTTAACGTATTCATAATAACCTCCCGCCTTTCGGTCATGGGCAAAATAAGATGCTTTTTATATAGAAATAAAGAAGGGAGATATTAACCTCCCTTCTTTACGGAAAAACTTATTTTAAGTTTGCGAGTATCTTTGAAACAGCGTCTTTAAGTGCCTGTTCGGGTGTTAATGTTCCGTTTGTGAAGTTCACAAGACCTTCGCCATTCATAACCGACCATATGTTACCCATTTCAAGAACGTTGGGCATTGGTTCTGCTCCGATGGCAGCATCTCTGAATACTTTAGCATTTTCATCTGATGCAATAACCTTTTCTGCAACATCTTTTCTTGCCGGGGTTCTTGGGTCTTCTTTATAAATAGTATAAGCGCCTTCTGCTGTTGAAATATAATTAATTATGAATTCTTTAGCAAGAGCTTTGTTTTTGGATTTTGCATTAACCATAAAACCCTGTACGCCTGCAAAAGGTTTTAAGGACTTGCCCTTTTCAAGTTCAATGTTTGCAAGTGGCCATACTCCGTAGTTTATACCGGCATTGTTGTAGTCCGGGATTGCCCATGGGCCGTTGATTATCATAGCGCAAAGTCCGTCTTTGAAAGCTGAATCCATAGTACCGTAGTTTGAAGATGATGGCATTCCGTTTTCAATTATTGTTTTAATAAGATTTCCGCCTTTTATTGCTCCGGCGTTTGCAAGGCCTACATCCTTTACATTATACTGTTTTCCGTCCCATTTGAACACGTATCCTCCGAATCCTGAGAGGAAGGGGTAGGAAAAATAAAGGTTGTTTACATCCCAGAGAAGACCGAAGGTATCCTTGGTTGTGAAGTCTTTCTGGTACTTGAGAAGCTGGTCAAGAGTTTTTGGCGGATCTTTTATGTAATCCTTGTTATAGAACATGAGTATGGACTCAATTGCATAAGGAATACCGTAGAGTTTGCCGTTCATGGTAAAAGCATCTATTGCTACATCGTAATAGTTCTTTCTGTCAATTGCCGAAAATTCAAAAGGTTCAACCAGACCGTTAGCTACCAGTTCACCCATATTGTCGTGGGCGAGAACAAATATGTCCGGTCCTTCTCCTGCCTGTGCGGCGGTAAGGAACTTTGATTTTACATCTCCGAAGTTAACCATCTGAACATCAAGTGTAACACCGTACTTCTTAGTGAACTGTTCGCCCATTTTCTTCATGAACGGAACCTGCTTTTCAGATGTCCATACAACCAACTTGGCGCCAAATATTGCGATAGCGCTTAAAGAAACCAATAAAGCTATGAGAACTAACTTTTTCATACTTTTACCCCCTTTTCACTCTTTTAGATAAAATTACTGCATAACAAATTATACCATAAAATTAATTTAAGTTTAACTCTTTAAAAGATTTTATTTTTACACCGGATAGATGCTAACTTCTTCATTTTTGTATTTCTTGACTATATCTTGGTCTACTTTTATTTCTTTTTCATATTTTTTGGTAAGGAATTTCTTTCCGACTTCGCCAAAAAGAACGTATGTGAGAAGGTCTTCATCTGTCATTGCAAGTACGCCGCTTTCCTTTCTGGCTTTTTCGAGTTCTGGGGCTATATCGTCTGCAAATCTGTGAGTTATAGGTTTTTCATCGCCAAGAGCCTTTTTGAGCAGTTGTGGGTCTACCGGAGCGGGTGATCTTCCGTACTCGCCCTTCAGATAGTTTTTAACCTCATTGGTTATCATCTTGTATCTCTCTCCTGTAAGGACATTCAAGGTTGCCTGAACACCGACAATCTGGCTTGTGGGAGTTACAAGAGGAGGGTAGCCAAGATCTTTTCGTACTCTTGGAACTTCTTCCATAACCAGGTCGAGTTTATCTTCGGCCTTTTGCTGTTTAAGCTGTGATACCAGGTTGGAGATCATTCCTCCAGGTATTTGCGAAAGAAGCATTTTGCTGTTTATGGACTGCATATTTACATCATCCGCAGCATGATTTTTTCTGACCTTCCAGAAATGATCAACAAGTTTAATTATACCCGCTCCGTCCAGTCCCATTTCCATTGAATGGTTAAAAGGTTCAAGCGCCGGCTGGGAAGATCCCATTGCAAAGGGACTGAGTGCAAGGTCAAGTACATCCACTCCCGCTTCAACTGCCGCATAGTATGAAAGATCAGCAAGTCCGGCTGTATTGTGTGAGTGCAACTGTATGGGAATGTTGAACTTGGATTTGAGTTCTTTTATAAGCTCGTATGATTGTTTTGGAGTTATAAGACCTGCCATATCTTTTATACATATGGAGTCAACCCCTCTTTTTACAAGTTCTTTAGCGTATGATGTATAAAATTCAAGGTTGTGCACAGGACTGACTGTATACGAAATGGCTGCCTGAACTTCCATTTTATATTTTTTAGCGGTAGCTATCGACTTCTCCAGATTTCTTATGTCGTTTAAAGCATCAAATACTCTGACGATATCCATTTTATAATCAGCCATTTTCTTTATGAAAAGCTCTACAACATCATCTGAGTAATGTCTGTAGCCCACAAGGTTCTGTCCACGCAGAAGCATCTGTATTTTGGTGTTTTTAAGACCCTTTCGCAGAATACTCAACCTCTCCCACGGATCTTCATCAAGGAAACGGATACAACTGTCATAAGTGGCTCCTCCCCAGACTTCCATAGAATAGAAACCTATATTGTCAAATGTGCCCAGTACATCAGAAAATTCAGAAGTTTTCATCCTTGTGGCTATAAGTGACTGCTGACCGTCACGCAAGGTTGTATCCATAACTTTTACTTTAGACATAAAGCAACACCTCCGTTATATTTTCAAGCTGCATTTTTTTAAAAAAATTTTTCTAAAACCCTTTTTTATTTTGCTCTAGCATGGTATACTATTCTTGGTATATTTGTGCTTTTATTTTTTGCTTTTATACTATTCTATAATCTATTGATTTAATTAACAAATCGATTATATTACCATTAGTTAAATTAAGAACTTTCGGGCGTTTGGTTCCTTTAAAAATTTGTTACTTCTATTTATTGACAGAAAAACCTTTTACGGTTATAATTAAGAATAGTCTTTTTAATCAATATACCCAAAGGAGGTACGGCAATGAAAAGAACATATCAGCCTTCAAAAGTAAAAAGAGCCAGAACCCACGGTTTTCTTGAGAGATCAAAAACCAGCGGAGGAAGAGCAGTTTTAAGAAGAAGAAGAGCCAGAGGAAGAAAAAGAGTGTCAGTCCAGTAAAAAATGAAAAAGATGTCATTCAGACAATGTGAACGTCTGAGACTAAAAAATGACTTTGATTCGCTCTTCGATACCGGAGGAAGGGTAGAATCAGAGAGTTTTGTGATTGTCTATAAGGCCAATTGTAAAGGTTGTTGCAGAATAGGCTTTTCCATAAGAAAAAAGTTTGGTAAAGCCCATCTGCGGAATCGATTAAGAAGATGCCTCAAGGAAATCTACAGAACTAACAAACCATTGTTTCCAACAAGCATGGATATCGTCTTTATACCAAGGAAGGGACTGTCAAAAAGATTTTTACAGGTCTCTTATCGTGAGCTTGAAAGTATTGTTTTAAGCATGATAGAGGCTTTGAGATGAAGTACTTGTTTCTTGGAATAATCAGGTTTTACCAGCGCTTTATATCTCCTCTCAAACCTGCTACCTGCAGGTTTTATCCCACATGCTCGGCTTATACCTATGAGGCTGTGAAGAGGTTTGGAAGTATCAAAGGCTTGTATTTAGGTCTCAGGCGGATTTCACGTTGCCATCCTTTTAACCCTGGCGGCATAGACCCGGTACCTGAAAGTTTTATTTTTTTTAAAAAAAAGAGGTAAACTTCATAAAAAGGGGTGCTTGATTTGAAAAAAACAGTAACTTTAATACTTTTT
>CALMRR010000301.1 GCA_937871925.1 uncultured Petrotoga sp. | reverse complement strand
AAAAAAACTCCCCAAGGAGTTTTTTTATTTAATAAAGGATAGGCCATTTTTTCTCTTTAGCTGTTTTTTTAAGAATCACATCAGGAGCCACACATACCGGGTGACCTACTTCTTCAAGCAGATGCAGGTCTGAGTAGGAATCGCTGTAGAAGTAAGCATCTTCAAGACTGTAACCATGAGTTTTACAGAAATTCTCTGCCCGTGTAAGTTTTTCCTGTGCATAACAGTATACGCCTAGGTCTCCTGTAAAAATATTGTTTTCAAACTTTATATCCGTACATATCAGTTCTTCTATACCCAGATACTGCTGAATAGGATAACAGAGATTGTGTGTTGAGGCGGATATCATTACTGTATGTGCGCCTTTTTCCTTATGAAGATTGAGCTCTTGGACAGTTGATTTTCTAAAATAGTCTTTTACCATGTTTTTTACCCACATGTCGGTAAATTCATAGATTTCTTCCTTGGAAGCCCCTTTAAATCGTAGTACCAACTTTCTTGCCAAGGCTTCCACGTTTAACATATCAAGTTTGTATAAAAGCGGGTAAGGGATAAGCTTTATAAGTTCCCAGAACTTTATCTGATCCAGCCGGTAACAGTATCTGAAAAAGAGATTCCCGCTGTTGGTAACTAAAAGAGTCTTATCCAGGTCAAAAAAGGCTGCATACTTTTTCATCAAACACCTCGTTAAGAAAGAGAATTTATAAGAGTAAGAGTAATCAAATATAATAAGATTACATCAAAAAAAAAAACGACATAAAAAGAAAGTATCTAAAAATTCAGATACTTTTAATTAAGTAAGTAAAAAAGGCAGAAAATTCTGCCTTTTTATTTTCGGTTTAAATTAAAGTACTTTGAACTGTACCAATGCTTCACCATCAACAGCAAGTTGACCATCGCTTTTTATTACCTGTGTGGTAAGAACCAGCCTGAATTTTTCATCTATCTTTTCCTTTACCGCAACTCTTACTGTTATCTCTTCATCAAGATAGACCGGCTTAAGAAACTTGGCATCCTGTTTCATATAAACAGTTCCCTTTCCAGGAAACTCCATGCCCAGGACCTCAGAAACAAGGCCTATGGTAAGTATTCCGTGAGCTATCCTTCTTCCAAAAACGGTTGTTTTAGCAAACTCTTCGTCAAGATGTATAGGATTTTTATCTCCGGTTATCTGTGCAAAGGTATCTACCATATGCGCAGTTATTACTTTTTTTGCTTCAAAGATGTATCCGTTTGGAATTTCTGCATACTTCATACTATCCCTCCTAAACTGATTTGCTTAGTTCGTCTATATTATCAAGAGACTTGATTATCTGTGGAATTACTTCATAAAGGTCTCCTACAATACCATAATCAGCTATCTTAAAGATATTTGCCTGCGGATCTTTGTTTATAGCTATAATACAGTCTGAATCCTGCATTCCGGCAAGATGCTGGATGGCGCCGGATATTCCACAGGCTATATAGACCTTGGGTCTTACGGTTTTGCCTGTCTGTCCGACCTGATGATCCTGAGTTATCCACTGGCTGTCTACTACTGCTCTGGATGCCCCAACCACTCCGCCTACTTTTTCGGCAAGCTTTTCAATAAGTTCAAAGCCTTCTTTTTTGCCAAGACCTCTACCTCCGGCAACTATAATTTCTGCCTGTTGTATATCAACATTTGTTTTAACCATCTTAACGACATTTAAAACCTTGGTTCTTATATCCTGTGGGCTTAATTTCGGACTTACAGTTATTATTTTTCCGGTTCTTGAAGGATCTTTTTCAGCTTTTTTCATTACGCCGGGTCTTACTGTCGACATTTGTGGTCTGTGTTTTGGACAGACTATAGTGGCCATGATATTTCCACCAAAAGCCGGTCTGGTCTGAAGAAGTTTCTTATCCTCGGGATCTACCTCAAGCTTTGTACAGTCTGCCGTAAGTCCGGTATCAACTGTTGCAGATATTCTGGGAGCAAGATCTCTTCCTATATGGGTAGCGCCTATGAGAAATACTTCTGGCTTGTATTCATTTATAAGTTCTGAAATGGTTTTGTAGTATCCGTCGGTGGTATAGTTCTTAAAAAGTTCACTTTCACATAGATATACCTTATCTGCGCCATAGCTTATAAGTTCATCCGCTAATTTTTTTACGTCTGATCCGAGGAGTACAGCACAAAGTTCGGTACCTATCTGTGAAGCAATCTTTTTTCCTTCACCCATGAGTTCTATGACAACGGGCATAAGCTTTCCGTTTCTTTGTTCAGCAAATACCCAGACATTTTTATATTGAGCCAGATATTCAGGTGTTCTTTCCATTTTTCGGGCCTCCTTATATTAGATGTTTCTGTTTAAGTTTTATAACGAGCTGGTCGGACATTTCTTTCACAGAACCGGTTAGCATTTCTCCCTTACCCTTGGGTTCGGGGGTGAAGGACTTTCTTACTTGAGTAGGTGAACCTGTTAATCCGGTTAATGCCGGGTCAAGTCCTATATCTTTTATACCCAGGACTTTAATTTCCTTTTCTCTAAAAGCGTCAAATATTCCGTTTATGCTCATATATCTTGGAGTGTTGAGCTCTTTAATAGCAGTCAGAAGAACCGGAGTAGTGACTTGTATGGTCTCATAACCATCTTCAAGCGCTCTGTCAACAATGATTGAGTTTCCTTCAATCCTTAAAGACTGTACATATGTTACCTGTGCTATACCAAGTCTCTGGGCTATCTGAGGTCCTACCTGTGCTGTATCGCCATCAATTGCCTGCCTTCCGCAGAAAACTATATCAAAGTTGTCAATAGATTTTATAGCTGCCGCAATAGCGTTTGAAGTAGCCCATGTATCAGAACCTGCAAATGCTCTATCGCTTAACAGATATGCGCTGTCTGCTCCCATAGCCATGGCTTGTCTCAAAATTTCTTCAGCCTGTGGCGGTCCCATGGTTATTACTGTTACCGTTGTACCTTGCCCAAGAGTTTCTTTTATTCTCAAAGCTTCTTCCAAGGCGCTGTTATCGTCCGGGTTAAGAATACTGGGCACTCCGTCTCTTATCAATGTACCTTTAACCGGATCTATACGTACTTCCGTGGTATCTGGAACCTGTTTTATACAGACTATTATTTTCATTTATAAACCTCCCGTATCAAATTATTTAAGGGTATTTCCGGCTATTACCATTCTCTGTACTTCGGAAGTTCCTTCGTAAATTTCGGTAATCTTGGCATCTCTCATCATGCGTTCAACAGGGTAGTCCTTGGTGTAGCCATAGCCTCCATGGAGCTGAACAGCTTTTGTGGTGACGTACATAGCTGTTTCTGCAGCAAATAGCTTTGCTTGTGCGGCCAGTACAGAATAAGGTTTTCCTTCCTGTTTGGCGCATGCTGCCCTGTATACAAGAAATCTTGCCGCATCTACACGGGTTACCATGTCTGCTATATCAAACTGAATGGCCTGGAACTTACTTAGAGATTTACCAAACTGTTCTCTCTGCATTATGTATTTTATAGTTTCATCCAAAGCACCCTGCGCAATTCCCAGAGCCTGAGATGCAATGCCTATTCTTCCGCCGTCAAGAGTCTGCATGGCAATTGAAAAGCCCTTTCCGTCTTTTCCAAGCATATTATCCTTGTGGACTCTCATATTCTGGAAAACGAGTTCAGCGGTTGAGGAACCTCTTATACCCATCTTTTTCTCAATTTTTCCTATAGAAAAACCGGGTGTGTTGCGTTCTACAATAAATGAAGATATTCCTTTTGTGCCAAGCGATTTGTCAGTCATGACAAATATTACAAATATATCAGCTTTTCCACCGTTTGTGATAAATATCTTTGATCCGTTTATGATATAGTAATCGCCATCTTTAACTGCTGATGTAGCCTGAGAAGATGCATCCGTTCCGGCGTTTGGTTCTGTTAAAGCAAAGGCTCCCAGTTTTTCTCCCTTTGCAAGCGGAACAAGATACTTCTGTTTCTGTTCTTCGGTTCCAAATTTCATAATCGGCCAGCAACATAAGGAGTTATGAGCTGAAAATATTACACTGGTAGTGGCGCAGTAACGTGAAAGCTCTTCAACACATATCGCGTAGCTTAATTCATCGGCGCCTGCTCCTCCGTAATTTTTTGGCATGCACATACCTAAAAGTCCGTATCTCCTCATTTTATCCACTGTTTCCTGCGGAAATCTCTCTGTTTCATCAATTTCGGCAGCCAAAGGTTTTACTTCGTTTTCTGTGAAAGCTCGTATCATCTTTTTAACCATCAGCTGTTCTTTGGTAAGATTAAAGTCCACAATGGTCCCTCCTTATATGAATAATTTCACATTAAAATAGTTATTTTCTTCACGATTTATACAAAATAACACTTCTGTGTATCAAATAATGTTGGTCTGAACGAGAATAAAAAAGCAAAAGGAAAATATGAATCATCTCTCACGAAAATTATACATCAAAAATATTAACAGAAGAAAAAGACTCTGATAAACAATAAAACCATACAAAGCAAAATAAATAGAAAAATCTCTGTTTTTGTTGGTAATGCTGATTTTATTAAATTTTCAAGATACAGTATGTTAAATTACTGTTTTCATTTCAGAATTTGATTATACAGGCGAAGAAAATTTTTTGAATATATCTTTTCCCGCTCATCTTGTGAGAATCCTTTTTTTGAAAGTTCTCTATCTAAAATAAAAAATTCATTGTAGCCGTTCATGGCATCAAATTTGTCCTTTTCTTCACTTTTATACAGGCTGCTTCTTATATGGGAACAGAAATCAAAACCTAAACCTATATGGTCCGTTCCCATAATGTTACGCATATGGTTCATATGCTCTGCCATATCCGATATACATGCTTTAAGCGGTTCCGTATTAAGGAAAAGGCTGAAAGAGTTGATTCCGACAACTCCGCCGCGCTGTGCAATTTTTTTCATCTGTTCGTCCGTAAGATTACGCAAATGACCAGTCAGAGACCGGCAGTTTGAGTGTGAAGCGATAACCGGCATATCGTAAAATGTCATTACGTCCTCAAAACCTTGGTCGGTAAGATGGCTTACGTCTACTATCATTCCTAGTTCTTTGGCTTTAGCAAGAACATCTATGCCAAGATCAGTCAAGCCGTACTGTTTTCTTACATCTTTGCATACAGGAATACCGTCTGTACAGTAGGTTCTTCTGTTCCATGCCAGTCCGATGAACCGTACTCCAAGCTCATAAAAAGTTCTGAGAAGAAAAAGATCGTTTCCAATAGGCTCACTTCCTTCCAGAGACATGAGGATTCCTATCTTATTTTCCTTTTCTGCCTTTTCGATATCGATGTAATTTTTACACAGCATGATTTTTTCGGGAGTTTCAGCTATTTCCTCATATAAACATGAAATCTGATCCAATGCATTTCTTAATGCCATCTCCGGTATAAAAATAGAGTCTATGAAGATTGAGGAAACTATAATATTGAAGTTGTTTTTTTTCCAGTCTTCATAAAAATACTTCTCAATTACTCTGGTTTCTCCCTGGGCTCTTTTTTCATAAACAAAGCATAAAAGGTCAAAATGTGCATCAACACGGAACATTATTTTTCATCCTCCTTATGTGGCATATAATCGGAAAAAGGTGTGTTTGGTTTAGCGGTCTTAAGACCATGTTTTACACACAAAGATTTTATGAAGCTGTCTGAAGTATAAAATGTAAGATCTTCATCATCAAAGCATCCGTTCTGAGTTTCGAAATCTTTAAGGTAAGCGATCATAGACTCACCTGAAAAGTCAGTACGGTACAAGGCCCGGATGTATACTTCTTTTTTATTTTTACGCTTGACATAAAGCAGACCATCAAGCCGGCCGTCCTTGCGTGAAAGCAATAAAATGCTTTCTGCACTGTTATTAATATTTAGAATATCTTCTTCGCTAAAGTGCAGATCTTTTTCAAGAGGTCTTTCAATTAATAGGTCAGATATGAAGTTACTGATATGGAGTGTATCTCCGGGCACCGCCCTTGTTATAAGACTTTGGAAGCCTTCTGAAGTAAAGATTTTTTTAGAGCATTCAATAACTGCTTTTTCTGGGAGAAGAAAGCCATCAGCGGTTTCTTCCATGGGATATATGTTTTTTACTGCAGTCATTTCAATCGGTCCGTATATATGAGGATACTTTTCATTCAGATTGTAAAGATCTTCGAAGACAACAGGACTGCCAGCTTTTGTACTTTCAATCGCCATTATGAAAATTCCGTTTCTTTGCTTATAATGGCTTTGTGCAACTCTTACAAGCTGATTTATTCTGGAACAGTGAATAAATCCTTCATTTTCAAGTGAAGCCGGCTTGTAGTATCTTGAACCTTCGATATTTTCAAGCTCTGCTTTATCAATAATATGGAATATTATCATCTTATATCCTCCTGAGTAAAAAAACTAAGTATAATTATAGTATATAATCAATATATGTAAAAAAGTTTATGATGAAATGTATTTTCTTAAGAAAGGTAGAAAGGCGGCTATTAAGGTGCAGAAAGTTGGAATGCTTAATGAGAGCACTCTTCACAGGGAAATCATAAGATACTGCTATACTCCGGGGGATATACTTGAATTTCCGGTAAAAGGATACTTTGCGGATATATACCGTAAAGGAGTTCTCATAGAAGTGCAGCTTGGGCAGTTTTCATCGATGAAAGATAAACTAAAAGATCTTCTTTGTGAGTATAGGATAAAAGTTGTTTATCCGATAGTTCTTTGTAAGTACATAGAAAAAAGAAGTACTGACGGGAAAGTTATTTCTAAAAGGAAGTCGCCAAAAAATGGCTGCAGATATGATCTTTTTGACCAGACTATCAGAATTGCACAGTTTATAGGAAATCCCAACCTTTCGTTTGAACTCATTTATATCAATCTTCTTGAAGTAAGAATCGATAACGGTAAAGGAAGCTACAGAAGAAAAGGTGTAAGTATTTCTGATAGATTCCTTCTTAGTGTGCAAGGTTCTGAAAAAATAGAGAAAAAGGAAGATTTTTTAGATTTTTTGCCCGAAGGAGCGAGTAAATTTACAAATAAAGAGCTTACGCAGGCTCTGGGCATAAAAATAAGTACTGCAAGAAAGATGACGTACTCGCTTAATGCGTGTGGAGTTATCAGTCAGACAGCCAAAATAGGTAATGAGAAAGTATGGAGCATACTTTGAATCTCAATCATAAATGAATAGCTGCATAAAGCTTTAGAAGTAAAAAGATTGATTCTAAAAAAATAAGGAGTTTCAAGAAATTAACATAAGACATCATAAATTAAAATAAAACGCAAAAAATTAATTGACATTTGAGAAAAGAAAGTTGTATAATAAAAATGAATTTTATGATTAAAATTTTTTAATCGATAAAAAACAATCAAAAAAAATAAGTCTAAATGTCTCTTAAAGCATCCATGGATTATTAACCGGCATTACGGAGGTGGCTTATGAAAAAAGAAGATTTCTGTTTCAGAAATGATGATATAGGAGATCTAAAAGCCTTTCATAATGATCAATACAGTCTTATGAACATGTCCAGCAGCCTTATGAAGATTTTTTTGGGAGTATAAAGGAGAAGGAGTATGAAAAGAGAACTGATAGGGAGAAAAGATGAGAATTATGAAATTCTGAGAAAAGAAGTAAAATCATCGTTTGAATTTATTTTAAATGATCCTCAAAGTATAAAGCTTTTCATGGGATTTTAAAAAAGGCAACTGTCAGAGAGTATAATAGATAATATAAATGCTGGGCAAGCCCGGCATTTTTATATTGGGAGGAAAAAATGGAAGATGTAAAAATTTTAGATGAGATTGCTACTATAAAGGCCATAGCTCATCCTCTAAGAATAAGAATAATAGAGGAATTCGGTGGTAAAGCATACACAGCCAAGCAGATAGCAGATAAAATGAAGGAATCTCCGGCAAAGATATACTATCATATAATTGAGATGGAGAGTGTCGGAATACTAAGACTTGTCAGAACGGTTGAAAATTCAGGGATACTTGAGAAGTATTATGAACCTGTTGCCAGATATTTTAAAATTTCTAAGGAGCTTTTATCTGACGATAAGGAGTTCAAATCAGAAACCCTTAAGATTTTTGATAACTTGTTCAAAAATATGGACAGGGACTACTACTCATACTTATCAAAAATAAAGGAAACACATGAAAAATTTCCCAAGGATTCTGGCATTTCCTATATAACCATGCATCTGGATGAAACCAAATTTAAAGAGTTTACGTTCAAACTTACAGAGCTTTTCCATGAATATTCAAAGTTTGCTGAAAGTGATGATACCAAAGAGTATAAAGCCGGGTTCATTGTATTTCCAAAAAATCAGTAAAATATCTCTAAACCAGCTCTTAGGACATATGGTTCATGGCTGAAAATTTTTTTGTCACCGTATATATTGAAACGATACGTTACATCGGATACAAAGGACAGGCTGTCGTTTATTTTAAGATATAATGATGCGCAAAATGGAATGAAAAGA
>CALMRR010000300.1 GCA_937871925.1 uncultured Petrotoga sp. | reverse complement strand
CTTGCCTCTCCATAAGGACTTCTTGCTGTTGTTAATAATTCCGTTTTCAAAAAGCTCAATCATAGATTCTGTAAACATCTCAGTGTGGATTCCAAGGTCTTTTTTATTCTTAAGCAGCTTGGCCACAGCATTCGGAATACCGCCTATACCTATCTGAACAGTAGAGCCATCTCTTACCAGATCTGCAATATACTGTGCTATCTGGATCTCTGTCTGAGCCGGTTCTACTACAGAAAGATCCGGAATGGTCCAGCTTGATTCCGTTACCACATCGGCCTGAGATATATGAACCTGAGTTTCCCCGTGTGTCCAGGGAACCTTATCGTTTACTTCCAGAACAGTATAGTCAGCCTTTTCAAGAATATCCATTTCATAGACGTTTGAAAGTCCAAGGCTCATAAAACCGGATACTTCATTCATAGGAGTTACCGTACCCCAAAATACTATCTTATTACCTTCTTCTTTTTCCGAGACAAACTTATCTGTACTAGACATGTGCAGGTTGTTAGGTATATAATCAACCGTCTTCAGCCCCGCATCTCTTGCATTTCTGGTAGGCACACTCATGAACCATGTATGATTTTCAAGAATTCCCTCACTTTCTTTTGAAGAAATAAAAGGATAATCCTTCATATTAAGACAAGTCAAAACTTTTATATACTCAAAATTGTCCCTGAACTTATGGAGGTTGCTTAAAAGACCCTGAGCTTCCATTGCAGCCAGACCTACAACTACTGTACATCTCTTGGGAAGAGAAAGAATGGCTTCCTCCACTGAACGCTTCTTATTATTATATACGTTTGTCCAACTAGACATATTCCGCCTCCTGAAAGTTTATATTACAAGACCACCATCTACCCTGAGAACCTGTCCTGTGACAAAAGAAGCTTCTTCGCTTGAAAGGAAAAGAACTGCATTTGCAATATCTTCAGCCTCACCCAATCTTTTCAGAAGAGCCTTATTTTTCATATCTTCCAAGACCTTCTCAGGAACCTTATCTGTCATCGGTGTTCTTACAAAACCCGGTGCAACGGCATTAGCTCTAACTTTTGCGCCTTTTCTGGCAAACTCTTTGGACCATGTTTTGGTCATGGCTACAACTCCGCCTTTGGTTGCGGCATAGTTAGTCTGGCCGATATTTCCGTCCAAACCTACTACTGAAGAGATACTAACTATAGAACCGCTTCCGGTTTCCATCATAAGCGGACCAATAGCCTGAGTCATATTGAATACACCTTTAAGATTTACATTTATAACTGCATCCCAATCTTCCTCGGTCATTTTCTGTATCAAAGCATCCCTGGTTATTCCGGCATTGTTAACCAGTGCGTCAATTCTACCATATTCTGCCTTCACTTTTTCAACAAATACCTTTATACCTTCTCTGTCAGTTACATTAAGAATATATCCTTTAACGTTTTTAAATTCTTTTTCAAGTTCATCCAAAGCTTCTTTGTTCATATCACATGCAAATACTACAAGTGCACCCTCATTTGCAAACTTAGTAACTATTTCTTTTCCGATTCCTCTTGCTCCACCTGTTACAACACAAACTTTTCCGTTCATTCTCATAGTATTATCCCCTCCAGAATATTTTTAAAGTGCCTTTCCCCATCTTACGACTGCACCGGCCCATACAAATCCTAAGCCTGCTCCAACCATAACAATGTTGTCTCCATCTTTTATTTTACCAGATTTTAGCCCAAGCTCGATAGAAAGAACCTGATCATTCTGTCCAATATGTCCGTAATCATCAAGATATGTGGTCTGATCTTCTTTAAGACCAAGTTCTTTGAGAACCTCCATATGGGCGGAACGCTTGAAATGAAGAATGGCAAGATAATTAATATCCTTATCGGTAAGATTTCCTGATTTTTTCAATGCCTGTCTTATTACCCAATAAAAGTTAGGCATAGTCTTTTCTCCAAGTCTGGCTTTAAACGTTGCAGGATCTCTGACAACAAAGTGCATGTTTTCAAAATCCTTTTCAGCCATAGGCCAGCTCTTGGAACCGCCTTTTTCAACAACACAGTCCTCTGAAAAGGAACCGTCTCCCTTAAACGCCGTACCGAGAATAACGTTTCTGTCATAGCCCTTTCTTAAAACCATAGCAGCACCGCCGGCTCCAATATCAAACATAAAGGATGTTTCCGGCACTTTGTAGCTTATAAGATCAAGATTCCTGTATCCGCTTACCAAAAGTACTGTTTTAATATCTTCATTGGCTGTCATCATTGATTTTGCAACTTCCATACCACTCATCATTGAACCGCACATGGCTTCCATATCAAACGACCATGCATTTTTAGCCCCAAGAACTTCGGCAACCTTAAGCCCGGCAAGCCAGCAAGGATAGTCTTTATGCTGTGCCCCATTCCAAATAATAAGGTCTATCTCCTGTGCAGAAATACCTGCATTTGCAATTGCAGCACGCGCTGCTTCTATTCCCATATGGCTAGTAGTATCCTCAGGACCCGGAATAGGTTTCTGTTTTACTCCAAACTTTACTGAAATTACAGCTTCCGGTATTCCAGTCTGTTCAGAGATTTCTTTTGCACTGATAAATGTTTTGGGTGTATACGTTCCCAATCCCATTATTCCTATGTTCATTTTCTTCACCTCTTTTTAATACTGTTGTTTTTATATGAATCACTTCTCATTGTGTGAATCACTTCTCATTTTAAAACAAAAGTCAAAAAAAATAAAATATGATTAGACATGTTTATCAAGAGTTTCAACCAAATTATGGTAAATAATTTTAAATACCTGTCTTTTTTGCAGATTAACAAAAATGTATGATATAAAATAAAAAGGGCGGCTTAATAGCCGCCCTATCAAATTCCATGCCTATTTAACTTCTTCTGAAAGACTAACCGTAACCTCACCTTCAAAATCCTCTTTTAAAGCATATTTCAAAGACAAAAGCCCTATCTTGAGCTGTTCTTCATCCGGCTCGACAGTAGTAATCTTTTGAAGTGACATTCCCGGATAAGAAAGAATTCTTCCCAAAGGATTGTCAATTATCTTAGCAGTAAGTCTCTGAAATTCATATGCTACTCCTGCAACAAGCGGAAGGAGGATTATACGTGCAATTACTTTTTCCCACATGCTGTTCATTCCCAATGCTCCGGAAATAGCAAAAACAATGATAGAGGCAAAAACTGTAATTATAAGAAAGCTTGTACCGCATCTGGGATGAAGCGTGGTATACTTTTTCGCATTGGCACTGGTGAGCTCTTCTTTTTTTTCATATGTATAAACACTTTTATGCTCGGCACCATGATACTGAAAAACTCTTTTTATATCTTTAAGATGGGAGATTCCCCATATATAAACAATCACGAATACTGCTCTTATTATACCTTCTACAAAAGCAAACCAAAACTCCGACTTTATATTCAACGGTTTGGTTATGATAACCGGCAGAACACCAAAACCTAGAACCGCTATCAGAATGGCAAAGAGAAAAGCAAAAACCATATCCTTGGTAGTAAACTCCTCTTTCTCATCTCCAGATACCTTTGCAGAGTAAGATAACGCATTCATGCCAACTATCATTGAGTGAATAAGCACAAAAAAACCTCTTATCAGAGGGATTTTCTCTATTACTCCCCAAGACTTGTCCGGCATACGTTTTATAGCTATACTACCGTCTGGTTTTTTTACAGCAACGACTGTATTTACCGCTTTCATCATTACACCTTCAATAACTGCCTGCCCGCCAACGGTGCGCGGTAATTCTCCTTTATTATTTGACGGCATCATTCATCCTCCTTATAATCTCTTGAGCTACTCCATCTTCCGTAAGTATATAATAAAATTTTAAAGCTTCTTTTTCAACTCCATTAACTTCATTCAATACAATCGAAGCTTTTTTTCTTATAAGATATCTTTCTTCTTCACTTTTTTGTGAAATATCAATCACTATCGAAAAAAGCCGCGTGTCTTTCAAGCACGCGGTCATAATCTCATTAATTATCTTCTCATCAATCTTCATTAATGCTTTTCTTCACCCTCATTCATGCTTACAGCAACTTTAAACTTAATACCGGTACGCTTTTCATTTCCAACTTCGACTTCAACAAAACCGGGTATCACATAAACCAACTTGCCGTCGGTTTCAACAAAACGCCGCGCAATGGCAATTGCTTTTACTGCCTGATTGACTGCACCGGCTCCTATTGCCTGAATCTCAACCTCTTCGTTTTTTGAAAGAACTCCCGCTATAGCTCCTGCGACTTTATTTGGGGCAGATGAATGACTAACCTTTAATACTTCCATTCTATAGCTCTCCTCCTTATACTTTATATCTTTATTATTATTTTACCACATTTTAAAAAAAATACAAAGTATTTTAAACACTTTAAAAATAAAAAGCCAAACATTTTACGTTTGGCTTAACTTTAATGAACTTTATATTTCTGTGAGCTGAATCCATACCTTAGTTATGGAGTCCAGGATTTCCTCCGGAGTTATAAGCTCTCCGTTTATTTTATTGAGCATTTCAATATGCTTATTAGTCTTGTTGAGTTTAGATAACTCCTGGGCATACTGTCCCATGTTCATTTCAGGAATTATAAATGCATTCGCGGAGCGGAAAAGCTTTTTAATCCTTGAAACAGGAGCAGGCCAAATGGTAATCGGCTTAAAAAGACCGACAGGTATTTTATCGCTTCTGGCCATCTTCACAGCTCTGAGTGCACTCCTTGCTGTAGTACCGAAAGCTACCACGACAATTTCGGCATCACTCAGCATATACTCTTCATATATAGAAATTTCTTCAGAATACATTCTTATCTTTGAATCAAGGTGCTTAATCATTTTTTCGGTAACTTCGGCCTGCCCTGCAGGAAAACCAGTCTCATCATGAACCAGTCCGGAAACATGGAATCTTGTCTTACCCATTCCGACAAGGGGAGCAACTGTTCTGTCCTCACCCAGGTCAAACGGATGGAAAAGTTCATCATCCGAAAACTCTGTGTCTTTAATTCTATGTATTATCTCAGGATTTTCTTCCTCATCTGTAAGGAAAAAACTTTCTCTCATATGACCAAGCGTCTCATCCATAACAAGAAATACTGGAGTTCTATACTTTTCGGCATAGTTGAAAGCCTTTATAGTGTACTTATAGACTTCTTCAACCGTTGAAGGATAAAGGGCAATTATCTGGTGATCTCCATGTGTTCCCCATCTGAGCTGCATTATATCGCCCTGTGCAGGTTTAGTTGGCATACCTGTGCTAGGACCGCCTCTCATAACGTTAACAAAAACACACGGGGTTTCTGTCATAACACCGTACCCTATTCCTTCCTGCATAAGAGAAAAACCGGGACCGCTTGTTGCCGTCATTGATTTGACTCCTGAGAGTGAAGCTCCTATTATTGCAGCAGCACTTGAAATTTCATCTTCCATCTGAATAAAGGTACCTCCTAATTTCGGAAGCTCGCGTGCCATAGTTTCAGCTACCTCAGAAGATGGAGTTATGGGGTATCCTGCATAAAACCTGCATCCGGCCTTTAGCGCAGCCAATGCACAGGCCTCGTTTCCTTGCATAATAACCATTCTGCTCATTTTATCCACCATCCTAATTATTTGTTTTCTTCTGACTTTTCCTCAACAATTTCTACAACGTTGATGGCAAAGTCCGGACATATCCTTTCACACTGGAGACAACCTATACATTTGGTCTGATCAGAAATCTCGGGTTTATCGTACTTTCCTTTGATTATAGTCTTAGTGGGACATATCCAGTAACATAAACCGCAACTTTTGCAGTAACTCCTGTTTATTTCAACATTATAGGCTTTTTTTGAAGCCATTTCAGCACCTCCGTTAAGGCATTAATTTTGGTATTATATTTAAAAACACTCCTGCTGCCACAGCTGAACCTATTACTCCAGCAACATTAGGAGCCATTGCGTGCATAAGCAAGAAATTCGTTGGGTCATCCTTCTGGGCTATAATCTGAGCAACCCTTGCAGAATCCGGAACGGCTGAAACGCCTGCAGCACCGATAAGAGGATTGATCTTTTCTTTCATAAACAGATTCATCAACTTGGCAAATAATATTCCGGATGCCAAAGATACTATAAAAGCAAAGGCACCAAGAAATACTATTTTGAGCGACTGAGGCGTAAGGAAAAGCTCTGCAGTTGCAGCTGACCCGACAGATATCATAAGAAGAATCGTAACACTGTCAAGGATAAATCTCGCCGAAGCTTCGGCAAGTCTTTCAGTAAGTCCGCTTTCCTTAAGAAGGTTTCCAAGCATAAGCATACCGACCAGATTAAGTGACTGAGGAACAAACAACGCAACTATTATTGTAGAAATAACAGGGAAGATCATTCTTTCTTTTTTGGAAACAGTCCTTACCTTCTTCATCTTGATAAGTCTTTCTTTTTTTGTGGTTAAAAACCTGGATACAATCGGCTGCAGTATCGGTATAAGAGCAATATACGAGTAACCGGCCACAGCAATTATTGCCACAAGCTCAGGTGCAAACTTCGAAGAAAGAAAAATTGCAGTCGGCCCGTCGGCACCGCCTATTATTCCTATAGAAGCCGCCTGGAAAAGGTCAAACCCAAGAAAGTTGGCGATAATAAAGGTTATGAATATTCCGACCTGTGCCGCTGCTCCCAAAAGCATCAGAATGGGATTGGCAATCAGATATGAAAAGTCTGTCAAAGCACCTATACCAAGAAATATCAATGGAGGATATATTCCAAGATACATTCCCCTGTTTATATACCATAGAAACCCTCCAAGACTATCTCCTACAGGTGCTGCCAGAAGTCCTGTGGCTATAGGGGGGATATTACCCATTATTATTCCGAAACCTATCGGAATTAAGAGCAAAGGCTCGGCATCCCTGGATATGCCGACATATATCAGAACCGCTCCAATAATGAGCATTATGATGTTGCCAAATGTCAAGGAAGCGAAACCGCTGCTTGTTACAAAAAAGTTGGCAATACTCTGCAACATTTTTAAAAACCTCCCAATATGAACTTATGCTTTAAGATGTATCTACACTTATTATTATAACCTCTGAAGGATGTTTTTTCAACCTTAGCAAAGTTAACAAAAAACTATATAACAATTACACATGGTTACTATTGCCGTCTGTTTGAATCGTAAGGTAATTTTTTAGAGTCTTAAAAAATAATCTTTCAAGCCATGGAAAAAGCGTGCCGGGCATTGTGCCAGACACGCTTTGATCATTACTCAAATTTAGTCATTAACTCTTTTCCTTCTTACATACTTTACTGCTGCCTGAGCTGCTGCAAGCCTTGCTATAGGTACTCTGTATGGTGAACAGCTTACATAATCCAAACCTAGCAGATGTGCGAACTCTATTGATTCAGGATCTCCACCGTGTTCCCCGCAGATTCCTGTCTTAAGCTTGGGATTAGCATCTCTGCCAAGATCCATAGCCATCTTCATCATCTTGCCTACACCTTTTCTGTCAATATGCTGGAAAGGATCAGATTCAAATATTCCTTTGGCTATATAATCTTTGACGAACTTACCATAATCATCTCTTGAGAAGCCAAGAGTGAGCTGGGTCAGGTCGTTTGTCCCAAAGCTGAAGAAATCAGCTGATTTTCCTATGTTATCGGCTACTACTGCCGCTCTTGGAACTTCTATCATAGTTCCTACCTTATACTCAAGCTCTATTCCTGATTCTTTAATAAGAGCATCGGCAGTTTCAACAACAATTTTCTTAACAAATTCAAACTCTTCAACAAAACCAACTATCGGAACCATTATTTCAGGTCTTACTTTTTTACCTGCCTTAGCTACTTCTATGGCAGCCATTATGATTGCTTTGGTCTGCATTACAGCTATTTCAGGATAAGTTATTGAGAGTCTGCATCCCCTGTGACCCATCATAGGGTTAAACTCATGAAGTGATTCGACAACTTCTTTAAGATGGTCAACTGTTATTCCAAGCTGGGGAGCCAGTTCTTTCATCTGTTCTTCATCGTTTGGAAGGAATTCATGTAACGGCGGATCAAGGAATCTTATGGTTACAGCATATCCATCCATTGATTCAAAGAGACCTTTGAAATCATCTTTCTGAACCGGAAGCAGCTGTTCAAGAGCAGCCTCTCTCTGTTCAACAGTCTCAGAAACAATCATTCTTCTGAACTTCATAATCCTATCGCCCTCAAAGAACATATGCTCTGTTCTGCAAAGACCTATTCCCTTTGCACCAAAGGATCT
>CALMRR010000299.1 GCA_937871925.1 uncultured Petrotoga sp. | reverse complement strand
TGTCCTTGTCACTTGCACATATTGAAAACTCAGAAGCGTCATACTCTCGTATTTTAGAAATAGCAAGCTGCTTTGCTTTTATAAATTTATCCTGGCTGTAAAATTTAAGATTTTGCACAGAAAAACTTCTGTACAGACCAGGTGCTATATTCATAGCATACAGAGCAGCCTCTATTGGTATGGTTCCTGAACCACAGAAAGGATCATATAACGGAAACTTTCTCTTCCATCCGCTCGTAAGCAGCATTGCACTAGCTATAGTCTCTTTAAGAGGAGCTTGACTTACAAGTTTTCTGTATCCTCTTTTGTGAAGAGGCTCACCTGAAAGATCCAAACATACCTCTGCGATATCGTTATTGAGATAAAGTCTTATCTCTACAGCCTGTGTATCTTTGGATAAGTGCTCTGTTTGATTGTACGAAAGCTTTAAACTGTCATAAACAGCCTTATGTGAAACAGACTGTATAGAACTCAATGCATACAACTGTGATTTTACAGAACTTAATTTGGTAATTTCGACATTTGTATTTTTAGGTATGTAGTCAGACCATCTGATGCTCTTTATATTTTCATAAAGACTGTCAAAAGTTGTGGCTTTAAAAGTTTTTAAGACCATCATAATTCTTTCTGCAGTTCTCAGATTGATATTGGCTGTATAGATAAAAGCCTCATCAGCCTTTACGTAAACTTTTCCGAGAAGAGTTCTTTCTATTTTATAGCCAAGATGCTTTATTTCGTTGCATAGTACTTTTTCTATTCCTACTGCACATAAAACAATATAATCAATCATTCAAACCATCCTTTAAAGCGCTTATCAGCAATTTTCTATAACTAAGACCTGTCTTTTCAAAGCTTTTTACGGACATCAACTTACTTAAACCTTTTGTAACGGAAGTAACAAACTCAAGTATTATATCTTCATCTATATCGCTTCTTATTTCATGAAGTTGCTGCAGCTGGGAAATTTTTTTCAGAATTACCTTTCCAAAGGTTTCATAGTAAAGATCATTTATCAGAGAGGTAATTTCTTCAGAATTTATAACGTCAGCAAAGTGGTACTTTATCATTATTTTATCAAGATTTTCTGCTGCATTCAGAATTTTATCTATTATCGAGTCAAGAGAGTTCAGATCGGAAATATAATCTTCAAACGGTCCCGTAAGATCAATGAACAACTGCTTAATGATATGTCTGATAAATTCTTTTTTGTTTTTGAACTTTTTATATACTGTTGCTTTGCTTAATCCGCAAGAACTTATTACCTTTTCAAAGTTAAACTTACGTATTCCAATTTTAAGAAGCTCTGTTTTGGAAAGCTCAGTCAATTTTCTAAACTTATTTTCAGTGGTTTTGTTAGTTCTTTGCGTCATATCGGTTCCATTCCTGTTTCAAAATTGACATCATAACAATATCGTGATACTTATTCAAAGTAAACAGTTCCTGTCTTAATACGCCTTCTTCAACAAAACCAACTTTTTTATAGCTTTTTATAGCTCTTTCATTATAATCAAAAACATTAAGCTTTATCTTGTTAAGAGAAAATCTTTGAAAAAGAAAGTCTAAAAGAAGCTTGATGGCTTGTGTACCAATTCCAATTCCAAGATAATCTGGACGCATATAGACAGCTATCGTACAGTTTCTGTTTTTCAGATCCAAGTTGTTTATTTCTATACCGCCTATATACTTACCAGTATCATTTCTCTGGACAGCCAAAATATACTCACACAAAGAGTCAGGGGAAAAAGAGCCAATCCATGCTTCTTCTTTCTCAGCATTTGTAGGAAAAGTAATCTGTGTAAAAAGATTTATTAGGATACTTTCATCATTCATAGTCTCATTAAAGTCAAGAACATCAGCTTTCTTGTAAGCTCTGAGACTTATCTGTAATGTTGATTGAATAACTGTTATCCTCCTTACTGAAACAAATTATTTCCTTCTGAAGAAGTTCCTGAATATAATTTTCTATAAGATTTGACATTTCTTTCGTTAATCTTGAAAATCCAAATTTTTTTATTACTTCACGTTTTATCTCTTTTTCTGAAAGAGAAGAAAGTTCAAGTATGCTTTGAATAGAAGAACATATATCTTCTTTATCGATAGCAGCGAAAGATTGACGTTTTTTCCTGTTAGTCGAAACAAAGGTATGAGTTTCTGCTGTTTCAATAAACTTTATGAGTTCCTTATACTGCTTTGCGAAATCTTTTACCCAGTCTATAAGCCATATACGGTAAGGCTTTATGTTGTTCTGCTCAAAATAACTGTTTCTAAGGCATTCACGTTCATTTCCATTTAGGCATGTTCTTGCAATTTCAAAATCATACTCAATAATTATTGATTCAGAGTTTTTAAACTGAATAAACTTTTCAGATGAGTCATTACGAATAAAACACTGATGACCGTCGTTTGAAAGCTTTCTACATAAAAAAGCAAGAAAAAGGTTTTCTGTAAGTTGTGAAGATTTTAAAAAATCTATAGAGCTTACTTTTGTAAAAAAGGCTGAAAAGAAGTTATAAAAAAATGCACACTGAGGAAAAGTCTTTAATTTTTCAAGACTCTGACTATCTACAGAAGTAACGAGATGCAGTATATGTGTAGCACTAGAAACAATCATATTAAAACGTTTTTTCTCTTCGAGCAGATCATACGCAGAAAGCTTTTCTATATTGGAAAAAAGTGTTGAGGAAGATACCACGGTAGAAAAAATAATAATATCTTTTTTTTCGTTGAGCAAAACCGAATGATCTTCAATTGAAACAATATCTTCTTTTATCAGTTCAAAAACACTTTTCGCAATAGGTTCACTAACATACATGTCTTTTAGAACAGAATAAATAAGATCTTTCTGCTGGGAATTAAGTGTAACTACTCTTATAGTATATTTTGGAAACCTCTTCCTGTAATCATTTATAAGATTAATTACTTGCATGGCTTCATTGAAATTTTTATCTTCAATATGTGAATCGTTCTTTTCCACCAAGCTAAGATATAGTCCTTCGGTAGTTTTGGGTATATCCGGATAGAAAACAATTTCACAATTATAAAGATTGTCTGCCATCAGTGTGGTAAGTCTGTTGTAAAGACGATTATAACTTCGTGTAAGCTTTGCAGCAGGCATATCCGATTCACGAGCAAGTTCGAGTATATTTTTGCTAAAATTATCCTTTATATCTGTTTCAAAGGAACGCATGTTAAAAAAATTATCTTTAGAAAGTGATGCTTTGAAAGGTGAAGAAGCACCAATATCGCCAACAAGTATAAATCTTCTGCCTTTTATAAACAAAGGCAAAACATCCTCCGAATATATGGTTGAAGCATCATCAATAATGATCAGGTCAAAAATCTCTTCTGCCATGAAAAAATAATCCGGTACAGAAAGAATTGGAAGAATGACAAGAGGTACTATCTCTTTTATAATATTAAAATTATCATTAATAATTTTTTTAAGATCTACTGAGCCGCTATCTTGAATATTGGAAAAAAGCAGTTTTCTTAGTTCGAGTATTTTTTCAGGCTCAATACTCTTATTTTTATAATTTACCTTGAAATCATAAAGATTTTTTTCAATGTACTTTTCAGAGTATACTCTATATTTTTTAGAGACATCAGAAAAGTATTTTTGCTCACAGTTTCGTAGCACCGGAAAATTAATAAATATATTGTCGATGCACGACAAAAGGAAGGTTTCTTCATATACCTCTGATATAACCGAAATATCAAAATTTTCTGAACAAAAATAATCCAGAAAAGCATTTAGTTCTTTTCTGGTGAGTTTTTCCAGCCATTTTGTAAATTTGAACCATTTTGCTAGCATGTAAGAATTGTTAACTATTTTTTCAGTCAGTTCTATCTTTTGGCTTATAAGAGAGTCCGGACAATGTACTGAAGGAATAATTTTTTTAAAAGCAGAAAAATCTGTCTTGAGATAATTTATCTCTGAATCTGTAACCTGCTCATAGTTCTGCACAATATAAAAAGGTATTTTAGATGTATCTATAAGAATGAGAATACTTCGCAGGTCATCCACAATTTTTTTAAGAACTGCAATATTAGGACGGGAATTTTTTAGGTATGCTCCTACAATATTTGTAAAATCTGAATCTGCAAGCAACTCCTGTCTTTCAGAAAAAGTTCTGTGCAGATCGCTTATAAAAACATCAATATTTGTTTTATCAGATGGAACTCTAAGATTTTTAATAAAATACTTCTTGGCTATAGAAAATTGAGGTAAAAATTTTCTAAACTGCTTATCTTTGTTGGCAGTATAATGTTCAAGCATAAGCTCAGTTTCAGAGATACTGAAAAAAATTTCTTCTGCGAATCTTTTTCTTGCAAGCTCATAAGAGTCACAGAAAAATTTAAGTTTTTCGCAGAAAGTAAGAAACGTTTCACGGCTTTTGGTAAAAAGCGTCTTTATAGTAAGATCTATTGATTCCAGTTCTTTTAATAATCTTAGAATTTCAATGAAACTATCAATATAAGAAGAATCTATTGTATTCTTATTTTCTGGTATCAGTTTTTTTATGTATGAATCAATGAAATTAAGGTATTTTAAATACTCTGTAAACAATGGCTTCAAGGAATCAACTGCCGAAATATCCTCAAAATGCTTAAGACAAAGTTCTCTTAAAGGATGATCATTGTATGTTTTATATATCTCGCTATATAAGGAAAATTCATTTAAAATACTTTGATTTTCACTAAAATCTTCAATGGACATACCCTTAACGTTTGGAATACGGTACGTTGGATTGCGTTTGAAAGTAAAAACTAAGTATCTTTCAAAAATCTCCGAAACTTTAAGGCCCGTCTTACCCAGAAAAGTATTCAGGGTTATGTAGTATTCTGAAAGAATATTTTCTGATTTCTCATACTGAGAAATCAGATCGTCTTCTGCAATCGAAGTATCAGATTTGCGAGTAGATATATCCATGCTGTCCAAAGAGATAAGTATCTTTTTTAAAGTATCGACATTTTTACTGCCGGTTTTCTCGGGAGATATATAGATACTATCTAAGTATCGTTCCTTTAATGCTTTTTTGAGCTGAGAAGCAGACTGCTCCTGAGAATAAACGTACAAAACATTTTTTTGCTCTGTCAATGCCTGAAGTATTATATTAACTGTCACTTCATTTTTTTCTGAAAATGATGAAGAAAAAACAGCATAATTATCATTGTTTTTTTTAAAAAGCTTCACTGCATTTTGCTGTGATTTGTCAAGTATGCTTACAGGCAAAATTTTCATAGGTCTGTAGATTTTTTCTTTTTCTACAGTCGTATGTGATTTTTCATCTGACGAATAAAGTGCCTTTACGATAGATAAAGACAGAAGTCGTTCTTTTCTGTTTTCAAGCTCTTTGAAGTTCATGTATCGTTCAATGTTGAAAAGAGATAAAAATAAACGTTGGTTTATTTCCCAGTCAATCGGTATTTTTTCGGGCATATCCTTGAAAAAACTTTCAGCATGATTATCAAGTAAAGAACAGTCTAACATATCGACAAGCGAATCCTTAAGAAAAGGATTAAAAATAAATTGCTCACTATGAATTTTAAGAAGATACTGATTTTCATTTTTTCTTAAAACTGAAATAGGCATAAGAAATACAGGTGAAAACAAATGCTTTTGAGAAAAAACATGATTTTTCCATTTTAATGTACCATATGATAGATATAGGATACTTATTCCTGTGCTTTTCTTTGAAAAAGCATTATCAGATAAAATATGCTCCAATACTAATTTTTTGTCTTTTTCGTCAGAACGGATATAAAAAGTCTTTTCATCCTTGAAAAACAGTTGAATGTTATCCGCTGGAGTTTTTTCAAAGTTGATTTCAAACTCTTTTCGTGATTTAAAACCATTTGAAGAAAATTTTATGTTATCTGTAAAAAACTCTAGATAGGATGTGCTATCCGTTTTAAAATCGATTAAATTACTGTTCCGGATAAATTCATAAAGATTGTTATATGCAGATTTTATCTTCTCTTCTAAAAAAAGCAACCCTATCTACCCCCATAAAATAACGCACTCCTATAAGTATATCATAAATAAGTTTACATCTGTAAACATCATGTTTTAACAGTTTTCTAATAATTTTATCGCTTCATATATCTGATCGCATGCCTTACAGACAATTTTTCTGCTACATGCAATATTCATTCTTTGAAATCCACTTCCAGGTTTTCCAAAAATATACCCATCATCCAAAGCAACTCCAGCTTTTTCAATAAAGAACTTTGATAATTCCTCATCATTCATTCCCAAAAATCTGAAGTCCATCCATAACAGATAAGTTCCTTCAGGCTTAAATATCTTTACTTGAGGAAGTTTTTTTTCAAAAAAATCAAGTACATAGTCGATATTTCCCTTAAGATAGTTTAAAAGCTGATCAAGCCATTCCCCTCCGTGGGAGTAAGCGGCAATAAGAGCATTTAATCCAAACATATTTATATTGTTAAGAGCAAGAGAGTTCATGATGGACTGCATCTTGCCTCTCAAAGAACGGTTAGGAACAACCATAAATGAAGTTGAAAGGCCAGCAAGGTTAAATGTTTTGCTTGGAGCAAAAAAAGTTACTGTTCGCTCACGAAGATCTTCGTTAAGACTAAAAATAGACTTAAACTTATCTTTTTCATAGATCAAGTCAGAGTGAATCTCATCAGAAAATATTATAAGATCATTCTTTTTACAGATCTCACCAAGCATAGACAGTTCGTTTTCTGTCCAGACTCTTCCAACCGGATTATGTGGATTACATAAGATCAAAACTCTGGTATTAACGTCAATAGATCTTTCAAGAGCTTCAAAGTCCATTTTATAGTATCCATTTTCATTGATGAGATTATTGAAAACTACTCTTCTTCCGTTATTCTCAATGCATGAGTAAAAAGGATAGTAAACTGGAGGCTGCAAAATGATCTTGTCGCCAGGTACGGTTAAGCCAAGAAGTGAAATACTAATAGCTGGAACAATGCCAGGAACAAACATTATCCATTCTTTATCGAGCACAAGGTTACGTCTTTCTGAAAACCAATGAATTATGGAGCTATAAAAGTCATCATCAATACCGCAGTAGCCATATATACCAGTTTTGGCAACATTTACAACTGTATCGATTATCTCGTCAGCGGTTTGGAAATCCATATCTGCAACCCACATGGATAAAAGATCTTCTTTAGTATAAAAAGTTTTAAGAAAATCATACTTTATGCTATGGGTTCCTCTTCTTTCATGAATATCATCAAAATTGTATTTTTTCATAATCTCCCCCCTATATATCCTATTTAATTAGATTATATCTCAAAAACATTATATATGGATATAATAAACAACACTATCAACAGTTTGCAAAGAAGAAATTAAAATAGTAGTATTAATATATAAACTATTAAAAAATATTTTTTTAACTTTCATAAGCTTTTTACAGGAAATAAAAATTCTGGGGGGACAAAAATGTCTAAATTCAAACTGCCATACGAAAAACTTTTTGCATGTTCTGTATTAAAAACTTTTGAAGGCTTGTTAATACTGATTTTTACACTTGCATGTGCCAATCTTTCTTCTAAGCTTATTGGAAGTGCGCTTAAACAAGATATAAAAAGCCTTGCAAATAAGTCAGTTGCATTTATACTACTTATTATTGGATTTCAGCTATTTTTTTATTTTTTTGATATTTTTAAAAATCAAAAAGAACTCAAGGATAAAAATGTTTTTCGGATCTTGGTCTACAAGCTCTTGTTTAAGCAAGAGCTTGTAGAATTACTAAAAATGGATCCAGGTAAAATACGAGAAAGACTTTCAAAGGATCTGGAGAAAGTCATGAGCTTTATCGTAGATACACTTCCAGCAATTTCAACCGGTATACTTTCGGGAGCTATATATTTTTTCTTTATAACTTCATTCAATAAATTTCTGGCTTTAATTTTTCTTGGAATTTCATTTGCGCAACTTATTCCACCGTATATCATAAAAAAGTTTTTACAGCAGTCATATACAAAGGCTGCAGAGGTCGGAGAAGAATGAATGAATTTTGTCATCTCTGGACAAAATGGCTTGGCCAGTATAAAAGTCAATGGTTTAAAAAATTGGTATGCAAATAAGTTTAATTCTATTAACCAAAAAAATGTAGAGGTATACAGCAAAAATTTTATTAAGGTTGGACAAAAAGAAGCTCTAAATAACTCTATAAATGCTTTGCTTACATATGGAAGCTACGCTATAATA
>CALMRR010000298.1 GCA_937871925.1 uncultured Petrotoga sp. | reverse complement strand
TTTTTAAGGGGGCACCATATGGAAAAAACGAACAACAAGGTTCTTGGTTTTTTTCCGCTTTTAGCTGTCGTGGTAGGTTCAGTCGTAGGAGCAGGTATCTTTAACTCTCCCAGAGACTTAGGCAACATTGCAAATCCCGGTCCTATACTTTTAGGATGGCTTATTACGGGTATCGGTGTTTTTTCTCTTGTAAAGGTTTTCCAGTATCTTTCTAACTCAAGACCTGAGCTTGAGGGCGGAATGTACAGTTATGCAAAGGAAGCATTCGGTGATTTCGTAGGTTTCAATTCAGGATATGGTTACTGGTGGAGTGCTCTTTTTGGAAATCTTGCCTACTATGTCGCAATCGTCAAGATTTTGAGCATATATTTCCCCGTAATTGAAGAAAATAAGCTTCTGGCCTTAGGTATTGCAAGTCTTATTCTCTGGTCTTACCATATGCTCATTGTATCCGGGGTAAGAACTGCCGGAATAACTAACGCTATAATTACCATCATAAAAGTTCTTCCGTTGTTTGTCGTTCTTATAGTTGCAATAACTTACTTTAAACCTGATTTATTTTCAAACATGTTCTCCACAACTATAAAAACTCTCGAAGATGGACAGGTAGTTGCAAGGGAGTCTTCTATATGGAATCAGATAAACTCAAGTTTCAATACCATGCTCTGGACATTTATAGGAATAGAGGGTGCCGTGGTTCTTTCCAACAAGGCAAAATCCCAGAAAGATGTTGCAAAAGTTACTCTTCTGGGTTTTCTCATAACTATTAGCATCTATGTCCTTGTATCAACTCTATCAATGGGTGTAGTACCGGTGGAAGAGATACTTACATCCAACTCACCCTTAGGAACCGTTCTTAACAAAGTCATAGGAAAATCAGGACAGTATCTTTTGGACTTCGGTTTCTTATTTTCGGTAATGGGGGCTCTTCTGAGCTGGCTTTTACTGGCAGCAGAAATTCCTTATATTGCCGCATCAAGAGACCATGTTTTTCCGAAAAGCTTTGCAAAACAGAATAAAAAAGTCACTCCGGTATTTTCTCTTTTAATAACTAACTTAATTACTCAGGCCGTGCTTATACTTCTGTTCACAATGTCTGAAACCGGAAGGATTGACAACAGTGAAAATGCAATACTTCAGAACATTTACTTTGCAGTTATAAGCCTTGCCGTAATCTGTATTCTTATTCCGTATGTTTCATCAGCTTTTCTTGGAATAAAGACGGCTTATAAAGAAAAAAAGTATTCAAATATAATTTTCTCGGTACTTGGAATAATCTTCTGCATATGGGTTTTCACGGCAATGTGGAAGTATGCAACAGCTGCAGTAATAATATATACTTCAGGCATAATAGTGCGATACATTGCCAAAAAAGAAAAGAATCAGAAGTTCACCCGCGTCGAAATAGCAACTTATCTGGTAATGCTGGTATTAAGTATTATATCTATTTATTTCGTAGCTAACGGAAGCATAGTATACTGAAAAGCCTCCCTTACGGGAGGTTTTTTTTATAAAAAAAACCGCCCTGTTTTAGGGCGATAAAGGTTTTTCGTTCTCTATTGGGGGGTTCTGGGAGTTCTTACTTCTCTTAAGGAGGTTTAGGGTATCTTTCTCACTTGCATCATAATTCTATAATACCATACTTAAAAAATCCTTAAAAACTTTAATTATTCCGTTATTCATTGATATGACTTTAAACCCCTGTCCCAATAAAGTTATTTTTTATGCCAGTTGTAGGCAGTCTGAATTATCTCTTCAAGTCTACTGTACCTTGGAGTCCATCCTAAGACAGTGTGTGCTTTTTCCGACGAGGCAATAAGCACTGCAGGATCTCCGCTTCTTCGTGCACCTGTCTCATACTTTACGGTACATCCGGTTACTTCCTGTGTCTTTTGAATAACCTCCATTACAGAAAATCCCTCTCCGTTACCCAGGTTGAAAGCATCTGAACGGTTATTCTCTTTTATCCATTTCATAGCTTTTATATGGGCATCCGCAAGATCAAGAACGTGTACGTAATCTCTGACCGCACTTCCGTCAGCAGTAGGATAATCGTTTCCGAAAACAGTTATTTTCTCTCTTTTTCCTAATACGGTCTGAAGTATCAGAGGTATAAGATGTGTTTCAGGTGTATGGTCTTCTCCTATCTGTGCATCCAGGCTTGCCCCGGCAGCATTGAAGTATCTCAGTGCAGCATAATTTATCATTCCGAGTTTTGAATACCAGTTCATAATCTGTTCGATCATAAGCTTGCTCTGTCCGTAAACGTTGGTAGGGATTTTTTCCTGCTTCTCCGTTATTGGAAGTGTTTTGGGATCTCCGTATACTGCCGCGGTAGATGAGAAAACTATGTTTTTGACATTATGCTCCGTCATTGCCTTAAGCAGGTTCAGAGTCCCTTTGATGTTATTGTCAAAGTACTCATAGGGTTTTTGCATTGAAACTCCTACAAGCGAGTAAGCAGCAAAGTGGTAAACTTCATCTATACTGTTTTCTTTAAAAACTCCCTGTATATCTTTGAGTTCGCGCAGATCACCTCTGAATGTCTTTGTATCTTTTACAGCCCATTCGTGACCGGTTTCAAAGTTATCGAAAACCAAAACCTCTTTTTTACTTTCTTTAAGCACCTTTACAAGGTGGGAACCTATGTATCCGGCTCCACCGCATACAAGTATCACTATACCACCTACTTTTCACCTTTTTTAAACTCATCCTTGAACCCCATTGTGTTCATAATAAGAAAATCGCTTTCACGCCATTTGTCCTTCACTTTCACAAACAGATCAAGAAAAACTTTTTCTTCAAACATTCTTTCTATATCTTTGCGAGCCAGCTGACCTATCTGCTTTATCATGGCTCCGTCCTTGCCTATGACTATACCTTTCTGCGAATCTCTTTCCAGATATATGTTAGCTCTTATATAAAGGGTACCGTTCTCCCTCTGCTCAAAATCCTCAACAACCACGGCACTTGAATGTGGTACCTCCTGCTGCGTAAGGTAGAGTATCTTTTCTCTTATCAGTTCGGAGACTATAAACCGCGATGGCTTATCAGTAACTTCATCCTGTGGATAGTACATAGGTCCCTGAGGCATCATATTTTCAAGTTTTTGTACAAGAGTACTTATATTTTTTCCGCTTTTGGCGGAAACATTGACCGTATCTGTTATGTTAGGGCAGATGGATCTTATTTTATTCTCCATTTCCTGAGCAACGTTCTCAGTTTTGGCTATATCCATTTTATTGATTGCAAGAACTGCTTTTACACCGGACCGTCTGACTATATCCGCAACTATCTCATCGGAAGCCCTTATACCCTCATAGGCATCAACAACAAAGAGTATGGCATCTGTTCCCTTAACAGCATTCACGGCTATCTTTACAAGATACTCCCCAAACTTGTGCAAAGGTTTGTGAATACCAGGCGTATCTACAAATACCATTTGGCAGTGGGGCTGGGTATATATGCAGTTAATCTTGTTCCGTGTGGTCTGGGGTTTATCTGAGGTAATTACAATTTTCTGACCTATTATGGCGTTTATTATACTTGACTTACCGACGTTTGGTTTTCCGCATACTGCAATAAAACCACTTTTAAACAAAGGATTTTCCATTTTGACCTCCTACAGCTCGCGGAGCTTTTCCATAAGGACTTTTGTAGCTCTGCAGTCGTCTTCGTTATAACTAAGTATTTTCTGCAGTATCTCTTTATTTCCTTTAAGCATCATATTATATTCTATAATAACAGCGTGTCCGTTAAGATTGGTTCGCCATTTAAAGCCCAGGTACTTGCTTATATCTTTCAGTGAATATGAGGTCACCGGAAAAGATACATTCTTGATTATAACTTCAAACACATCAAGAGAGTTTTCCAGTATCCGTGAAATCTTTGTCCTCAGTGCGGGGTAGTTTCTTCCTATGTTTTCCAGGGACTGTACATCATGAACATCATAATGTACCAGAGGCAGCCTGAGGTTATACAGGAAATCAATCATCTCTTCTGTTTTTTTTGAATCTGCACTATTGAAAACATAAGGTATATACCTATCTTCAAGGAGATAGCCAAAAAGGAAATCTCTTTCAGCATAAGTTTCAACATCAAATATTATATATTTTTCAGGCAGTACTATATCGTTTATTTTTATTATTTTGTCTTCAACGATGGATTTGAGGTTATATAAAGCCTTTTGGCATGAAGGATTGAACTTTTCTATCTGATTGCTTTTTACCACTTCAAGCGGGTCAGTTTCTATGTTTTTAAAATATTCTATAAGTCCTTCCGTCATAGCTGGCACAACATTCAGATCGCCCTGCGAAAGCAGTTCTCTGTGACATGCTGTTTTAATGGTGCAGAACTTGCAGTGTGCACCTGCGGATTTGGGACGTGTATTCAGCCTTGCAAGTGCTTTCTTTATCCAGTTTTCTTTATTCATTAGTTCTATGCGTTTTATGGTAAACTTTCTGTTTTCAAGCTCTACAAGAACATCATTAACCCTGTTCCCTTTTTCTTCAAAGTATCTGTAAACCAGATAAGCATGAATCCAATGAGATATCCTCACACTTTTTCCCGCTCTTATTATACAAACGGTACCTTCCTTGTAATACTCATAGTTAGCCTCAAATTCAACTCCTTCAATATTTATGGTAAAATAACTTCCCGGCCTGGTATAACTGGGCGTAAAAAACGGGCAGTTTTCAAGGCTTTCGTAGTACAGAATATCCATAATAACACCCTTTTCTTTTTATAATTCTCCGAAAATCCTCTTAACCTGTTCTACATTTGCGCATATGGCATTGGAATTGTTGAATAGGTAATAAATTATGACCGTCTCGGCAAAATCCATCAAATTATAATTTTTATCGTTGAAAACCGTTTTCTGAAGTTCAAACATCTGATTAAAATATGGCATAAACTCTTTAAGACCATTGTACACCCTGTCTATATTCATATCTGCAAGTATAAGGCTTTCTTTTATTCTTGTTATTGAATTCCTGAACCTTTCAGGATCTACATTTTCTATGCTTATTGCCATTACACCCTTACTAACAAGCTTGGGATTGAGATAGTCAAATATTACAAGCACATTTTTTTTCAGTAGACAGTCTATTGCCAGCCACATTACTTTTTTTTCAAATTCAGTTTCAAAGTTCTTTACCTTATCTGCATAGATAGACAAGTCCGCCGAAATAAGCAACGTTTTGGCAGAGTTCATTATATCTATCCTAAAAAGATTGTCTTTTCGAATCATGTAATCCACAAGACTTTCGCTGATTATCTTTATGTTCTCCAGAGAGTCGTTGAAGGATAAAAGCTCTTTCTCATTTATTCTTATGGAACGTTCAAACTTTTCGAAAAGAATTTTTATTTCCTGTCCCTGAAGAAAAAAGTCAATATGGTTGCAAAAATCTTCCCATTCCATTTCAAGATCTATTTTTTTGGGAGTATACTCAAAGCCTGTAAAGCTGCAAACACTTTTTTTGAGGGCATCCACTCTTTCATCATAATTGGATTTGTTATCTGATTCCCAGATCCACATAACGTCATTGAAATCTATCAGTATTGCATATCCTTTTCCGTTTTCCCTGGACAAACCCTTAAAAAACACAATAGAAGGATACGAAAAAAGTTTCGTATCCTCCTCATAAACAAAAGAAACTATTGAGTCAGGAATATTAATATTTTCAAATATGTCCGCCAGAGGCATATCCTAGCCTCCTCTCTTTTATTGATAAAGCCTTGATACATCACCTATTTCACTGAACATACCGGAAAGGGTCTTCAAAAACCCTAGCCTGTTGAGTCTTATACTCTCATCCCTGTCCATTACGAATACACCTTCGAAATAGTTGTCTATCTGTGGTTTCATCTCTATGAGAATATCTATTACACCCTTAAAATTCATTTCTTTAACGCAGCTTTCATAACCTGATCTCACTTCAAGATACTTCTGGAAAAGCTCCTTTTCCTGCTCGAGAATGAAAAGTCTTCCCTGATACTGCAGTGAGTTATGACTCTTGGAAATATTATATATTCTCTGAAAA
>CALMRR010000297.1 GCA_937871925.1 uncultured Petrotoga sp. | reverse complement strand
CTAAGCCTGCTTCCCAGTATTCGGATGCAAATAATAAGCTTATTGACGGAAAGTTCAGATACTCCTGGGAGGATATGGTCGGCTGGCAGAACAGAAAAAATATAGACGTGACTTTTGATCTGAAATCAGAAAAGGATATCAATTTTATAAATATAATGTTTATGAACTCAAAAGTATCAGGTGTGTCTGTTCCAAAAAATGGTTATAAAGTATCTTTTTCTTCGGACGGATCAACGTTCTCTTCAGCTGTTGCCGTTGTTCCTGATATGAACAAGCCAAAGGATGAGAATTATGGCGATGTGATCGGTAATATTCTTAAGACCGCTGATGCTTTGGATATGAATGTTTATCTTGGATTGGCCTTAGATTCTTCATACTGGGAAGGAAAAATGGATCCTCAAGCTCAGGCGGTATATAACAAAAACATTATGGGCGAGCTTTACAGTATGTACAAATCTCATAAATCTCTTGCCGGATGGTACCTGCCTGAAGAGATTGATGACCGCAATTTTTTAACCAAAGAAAGAAAAGACGCTATCGTTTATTATCTTAAGCAGATGAGTTCCTATGCTAAAATGCTTACTAAAAAACCGGTTATGATCTCTCCTTATTTTGGAATTAATCCGGATGGAAATGCCTATGCAATTTTTTGGGAAGAAATTTTCAAACAGGCAAAAATAGATATTTTTGCTATGCAGGACGGAGTTGGTACAAAAAGAACCACAGCGCAGGAATCGGCACAAGTATATAAAGCTCTTAAGCCTGTAATGGATAAGTATGGAGTTAAGTTCTGGGCCAATCTGGAGGTTTTTGAGCAGACTCATGGATGGCCGGTTGACGATAAGCCATGGCAGTCTACCACAGCTAAGATAGAAAGAGTTAAAACCCAGATGGAACTGATGTCTCCTTATGTAGAAAAGTGTGTTATCTTTGATTATCCAAGCTATATGAGTCCAAGACTTGAAAATCCTCTCTATGATAATTATGCAAAGTATTATCAGGAAATAAAGTAAACGGAGGGACTCAAAATAAAAATAACAGGTGCCTTCTTTCAGTTGGAAGACGGTTATGCTTCTTACGGAGAAGATTTTTGGGGAGCAGAATTAAAAAGCATGAAAGAAATAGGCATGGACAGTATAATAATACAGTATACCCAGACCCGGAAAGATTGCTTTTTCAGTAACTCTTATTCTAACTGCAAGATTGTAAACAGTATTATTCATTCTGCAGAAAAATATAGCTTAAAGGTCTTTCTGGGACTAGGATTATTTAACTTCGCTTATGACAGTGGGTTTGATCTTGATACTGAAATTCAAAGTAACCTAACCCTTTTCAGCCAGCTAAACAGCATATTCAAGGACAGTCCTTCTCTCGCAGGGTGGTATATACCTCATGAACTGGACGACAGAAACTTTAGTTCCTTGTATGCTAAAAAGAAAGTATATAATTTTTTTGGTACCGTATCGGACTTTATCCATGCAAACAGTTCACTTCCTGTAATGATTTCACCTTATTTCGGAATGAAACCCGACTCCCGCTCTTATGCTGCTTGGTGGAATGATTTTTTCAAACATACTGCCATAGATATTCTGGCTATGCAGGACGGAGTAGGCACGAAAAAAGTTGATTATACTTGTGCAGCGATGGTTTTTAAAGACCTTGAAGATACCATGAGAAAAAACAACGTTGAATTTTGGGCGGATATCGAAGTATTCGAAGCAATACATGGTTATCCTATTGACTCACAACCATGGCAGGCAAGATGTGCAGACTTTGAAAGAGTTAAAAAACAGTTGGAGTATATTTCTCCCTATGTCACCAAAAGTGTTATTTTCGATTATCCTCATTATTTCAGCCCAAGGTTGAAAAACGGACTTTATGAAAATTATCAAAACTTGCTTAAAGGAGGGACTTTATAATGAAAAAAACGATTCTTGTTCTTCTTATTATGTCTATAGCAGTTATTTCATTCTGTGCAAAGGAAATAGTTTTTTGGAATGCATGGGGAGGAGACGAAGGAAAAGCTCTTGACAGCATTATAGACAGATACAATAAATCACAGTCTAAAGTATACGTCAGATCAGTGTATGTTCCTATCGGAATGGGTGAAAAGATAATGACAACTCTTTCCGGAAGCACGACTCCTGATGTAATCACCGTATGGGACTGGATGGTTGTTCCTTTGGGATACAGAGGACAGATTATTTCGATGAACGACAGATTATCAAAAGCAGGTGTAACTTCTTCTGATTATATCAAAGGAGTATGGGAGTACGGGACTTATAAGGGTAAAAAATACGGTCTCCCCACAACTCTTAATGTAAGTGCTTTTATGTGGAATAAAAATGCTTTTAAAGAAGTTGGTCTTAATCCTGATGTTCCGCCTAAAACCATTGAAGAGCTGGACGAGTTCACTGACAAGCTTAATAAGTACGATAAAAAAGGCGCTCTGAAAAGGTTAGGATTTGACCCTGTAATAAGTCACATATACTGTTATGTTTTCGGCGGACAGCTATGGGATCCTCAAACAAGTCAGATTACCGCTAATCATCAAAAAAACATTGAAGCATACGAATGGCTTTCTTCTTATTATAAAAAAGTTGACCTTCAGAAAAAAAGAATTTTTCAGGCCGGTTGGGGAGATCTTTTCAGTTCACTCAATCCTTTCCTGAGAGGCGAAATTGCCATGAAAGAAGGCTCACAGTGGGAAATACTCATAGCAAAAAAATACGGAAAAACCACTTTTGATTACGGAATATCCAACTTCCCTGCTCCTCAGGGCGGCAGAAATGATGTATGCAATGTAAGCGGTTCTTTTTGGGTGATTCCTACGGCTTCAAAAAACCAGGACGAGGCTTTTGAGTTTTTGACCTGGTTGACTGCAGATAAGCAGGCAGCAGAGTTTGCGGCAGCGCTTTATAATATTCCTCCAAAAATCAAAGCCCTTGAAGATAATGCTTTCAAAACCATTGTTGATGATAAGATGAAAATATATATAGATATGCTTATGAACGGCTATGTATATACTTTTCCGATGCTTCCTATAGGCCAGGCATACCTCACAGAACTTACACAGGCTCTTATGGATGTGCAACTTGGCAATAAAACTGCTAAAGAGGCACTTGATTATGTTCAGGAGAGAATAAACCAGGAGTTGAAAAACTACAAATGAAGAGAGATATTTCTTTTTCTGCAAGGTCAAGAAGACGGGAAGT
>CALMRR010000296.1 GCA_937871925.1 uncultured Petrotoga sp. | reverse complement strand
AGACCGTACAGACCTAAAACATCAAAAAGTATTACTCCTGTTCTTAACGTTGCTGCCGCATATCCGGCGGACATAAAGTAACCTTTATATCCTTTGAACCAAGACTCGCTATCAACTCTAAACAAATGTTCAAAAGGCGTACCCTCTGTTCTGTATCCACCTGCCATAGTAAGATGCGAAAATAAAAGTCCCTGAGATAACTTCATGTCTATAAGCCCTTCTGTCAGATAATTGGTTTTTTTGTATATCTCGCCCAGATCTTTAAAAGAGCTAATATTTGATATATCGGTAAGAGAGCCTGCTCTTAACCAATAAGAGAAATCATACGTCTGAGATGAAAAATAGCCTGCCGTTCTTAATGTATTCTCAAGATACAATGAGTCTTTTAAAGAAAGATTACTTTGAGATGCTATGCTTTCATCCATCAACTTGATCTGGAAAGCAAAAAGGTTATCGCAATAGTATCTTGAGCCTTGATAAGATAAAAAGTTTATATTCAGATCGGCATTGCTTGCTGCAAACTCTCCAAGGGTAGGTTGAAGTTTTACACTCTGAAACCCTGCAGAGATATCGTATTTCATCTCTTTGAAAAAAATACTGGGATACGTTGTTGTAAGATATGAGCTTTTATACTTGTTGAACGAATACCGTGCCGAAAGATTTATCATCTTTCCAAAAAGGTTATAACTTTTAAGCGTCAGACTTTTTCCTAATATATCTGAAAGAAGCGTTGAAAACATCTCATAGGAACTCTTAAAAAGTCCGGAGCTTTCATTTATATAAATTATTAGCTCATACTTTCCAAGATCACTTTCTTTAATAAAAGCATATACTTCTGAAAAGCTGTTCATAAGCTTTAAATTGTTATTAAGCTCTTTGAGCATTGTCGGATCTATCAGATCACCGCTTTTAAAACCTACTTTTTCCTCAATAAGCTTTATATCCGTTCTGTAAGCTCCTTTTATTTTTACTTTATCAATAATTACAGGACCTGTAAGCTTACTTTCCCCGGCCGAAAGAGCTCTGAACGATAACGGATTGTTGGGAAAATACCCCGTAAATGCCTCTGTAGCCCAATTTTGTACGGCCATTTTGGGAATATTACTTATTTGGCTAAAAATGGATTCGTCATTGGAAATCTTAATAAAAAAGTCCGGAGCTGTTCTATACTCCTCATTTGAAGTACCATCAGGATTGATACCATAAGTATAAGTCATTCTGACTACCAGTCCGCTATTTGGAAGAACAAAAAATAGAGGGTCAAATCCAATTCCATCCCCGCCTGTACGTTCGCCTACAACTGTTGCAAATCCGGTTTTTTTACAGAAATATGCAAAAGTTTCGGATGAAGAGTATACATACTTATCTGTAACAACTACTATCTTTCCGTCAAAGCCATCCATCCCAGGAAGTATCAAACGTTGTATCTTCAACGGAGGACCAAACTCCTCACTTAACAATTCAGGCGGAAGATTTTTCATTCCAAGCACCTCACTTCTGCTTGTCTGAAAGAAGTTATATGCAAGGCTAAATCTCTCCGCCGCAGCCTGCTGGGCATAAGTACCAGACCGTATAAAGATATAGCTGTTGACGGCATACGGATGCTTGGCTAAGGGCGAAACAATGAGATCTGTCCAGTATGAATCTGTTCCGCCACTGTTTCCGCGTATGTCAATTACTAGAGTTTTACAGTTCTTAATGCCGGAATAGAAGGAAAATAACTTATCCTTATCGGCTTTTATGTTGCTGTAATCGAAGGAATTGATCTTTAAGTACGCCTGCCTTCCATCTGAAGAAATTTCGTATAAAATATTTTCATCACTTTCAGCAGTAACTTTTTTGTAGTCTTCAAAGACTGTTTTGTAGTCTTCTGTGTAAGGAGTTATATCTGTTTGAATACGGTTGCCGTTAAACAAATACTCTATACTTACTTTTTCTTTCCTTTCAAGAGGCAGCATATAGCAAAAGAACTTACCTTTATCTTCAAAATCCTTTTTCAGCTTTACAACAGTGTTCAATCCAAGGACATAACTGTCTGCATCAATACCGTCTATACGGGTGATAATGGCTCCTGTCGGTATAAGTTTTTCGTCTGATGACGATACAACCTTGTAGAAACCATCAATATAAAGGGCATCAAAAAACGGAACCAGTTTTTTTTCTGCTGATGACTTTAAAATATCGTACTTTTGATATGAAGAGATGGTCGTAGATGAAAATACATCGGCATAAAAACCGCTGTCATATTTTTGTGAGTATTTACTTAACTCTTCATATGTTAAAACCTTAGTGTGGTCGTTCTGAAGAAGGTTAATAATACGGGATATACACTTTATAAAGGTCTGGTCATCTTCTGAATTCTCTACTTCCCGCATAAACTCATCTTTCATGGATGTCCAGTTGTATCCGAACTGTCTTTCCTTAACCCAAAGGTATGGATAGTTCTGTGAAACCATGTTGTAAAGATAATCAAAATCTTCAATTTTCTGTTCTTTGGTAAGAGTTGCGCCTGAGATGCCTAAAACCGACAATATAACTATTATAAAAATTAAAATAATGCTTTTCATACTTAAGTCTCATCTATACCTGGACGTTAAAAACCGCTTTAAATATAAAACCCACCAGATAAGCAACAGCCGCAGAAAGGCCGCCTGTTACCATCATTTCAAGGCCGCTTATAATCCATTTCTTCCCGGTGACAAAGTACCTCAGGGCTCCTACTGCAAACAGAGTAAGCGCAGTGATTATGCTTGCCGAGAGAAACATGTTATCAGCAAAGAAGCTTATAAACGATGAAAACACAAATGCCATTAGAGGCATAAAACCTGCTATTAAGAATGAGAAAAAAGTTACCATGGCACTTTTCAGGGGAGATCCTTCGTTATCTTCCATAAGTCCAAGTTCCTCATGCATCATCGTATCTATCCAAAGATCATGATTTGAGGTTATAGTATCAAGAAAGCTTTCAAGTTCTTCTTCCTTTACTCCCTTTCTTCTGTAAATTTCTCTTAGTTCATCCCTCTCACCCTCCGGATTGACCTTTACTTCCCACTCTTCTCTGGCCTTTTCCGTTTTTATGTACTCTCTTTCTGACTTATCTGATATATAATCTCCTACAGCCATTGAAAATCCGTCTGCAAATAAGTTTGCAAATCCAAGAACCAGCACCACCAGCGGTGAAAGCCCGGCCCCCTGTGCACCGGCCACTACTGCAAAGGTAGTTACTATTCCGTCGCTTGCCCCGTAAACCGCCGGTGCAATGTACCTTCCCTGAGAGGTTTTATGCCAAGGTTCAACCGCAATATTTTCATGACTGTGAGAAAGAATGTGCTGTTGAACATCTCTTTCCTCGAAAGCCTTTCTGGCTTTTTTAAATCTGCTTTTATCAAGCTTTTCTATTATCGACATTTTATCACTTTTCCATGCCACGTATATGTTCAAGGAAGCTGCGGCCAAACTGTTCTGCCGTTTCAAGATCTTTTTCCGTAGGCTTGAATCTTATTCTTAAAGGATTTTCAGATGAAAAAACATCAAGCTTCATTGCAGAAAGCCTGTTAAATAAAAACGGAACAGCTTCTCCGCTCCATCCGTATGAACCAAATGCGGAGTAAGATTTTTCCTTCTTACCGTCAACAAGCGCAAGCAATCCTATAGCTTCCCATATATTTAAAAGCGCATCACCGTTTATCGTAGGAGATCCGTACAGTATACCGTCAGCCCACTCCTGTTTGCTTACAAGTATATCAAGCTTATTTTCAGCAGTAACGTCATGAACAAGGTCAAAGAGCTGAACTTCTCCTCCTGCATTTTCTATGCCTTTTGCAATTGACATCGCTAATTTTCTTGTATAGCCGTATGCTGAAACGTAGAGCAGAAGAATCCTGTTTTTCTTGTGAACATCTTTCTTTGCCCACTGGCGGTAAAGGTCAGTATGCTTTTTGACAAACTCGCCGGTATGTATAGGTCCGTGGCTTGGTGCAATGGTTTTTATATCATACCTATCAAGCTTTTCAAGAGTATTTCTTGTGTGCTCCTTAAAAGGGCCCATTATATGGACATAGTAATACTGCATCGCCTGAAGATACTTTTTATATGAGTCTTCATCCAGGAGATCCACAAACATTCTCTCGTCTGAAAAGTGAGCTCCGAATCCATCACATGAAAAGAGAATCTTATCTTCTTTAAGATACGTAAACATGGTATCCGGCCAATGCCAGAAAGGACTAAGCAGAAATTCCAGAGTCTTGCCCCCAAGATCTATCTTAAGCTCATCGCTTGCCAGAATAAAGTTAAAACTTCTGTTGGATATCTGTTCCAAAAATTTCTTCGCCGGAACAGTACATACAATTTTTATCTCCGGATTCAGTTCCATCAGCTTAAAAAGATTCCCGGCATGATCCGGTTCCGTGTGATTTACTACAACATAATCTATTTTCGTGAAATCCCCTTCAATAATTCCGGATACTTTTTCAAGGAACAGGTCGGTAAACTTCTCATGGCCACCGTCAATCAATGCAATCTTGCTGCTCCCTTTAACGATATATGAATTATAGCTCGTTCCGTACTCGGTTTTCATTATTATGTCAAAAACTCTCAGAAGAGGATTAAGAGTACCTGTCCAATATACTCCGTCAGTTATTTCTATTGTTCTTTCACAAGACATAAAATACACCTCCGGTTATTTTATAATAGATAAAAAAGAGGGATATAATCCCCCTTTTTTTATTTTAGTCTATGGGTTCAAAGTCGTCTTTACCTGCTCCGCACAGCGGACACACCCAATCACTGGGAAGCTTTTCAAAAGCCGTTCCGGCCTTAATTCCGTTGTCAGTATCTCCCTGTTCCGGATCATATATATATCCACATATTAAGCATCTGTACTTTTTCATAGTTTCATCCCCTTTTATTCTAGGTTAATTTCTTTTCTGCTTTCCCATAGGCCGTGAAGGTTACAGTAAGAAAGGGCTATAAGAGTTCCCTTTTTCTGAAGTTTTACCTTTACTGTCACTACAGGGTCCGAAACAACAGGTCCAAAGTCATATCTACCAAGATGAACAGTATTCGGATCATTTTCATAATGAACATAAAGATCAATCCACTTAATGTGGTGCTCTGTAGTGTTGGGATGACTTATCTCCTTTCCTACACTTACAGTTACATTGAAAGGAACATTCATCGCTGCCTTGTCAGGGCATTCAATGACCGGAACGTGTTTTTCCGCTTTGAAATCTGCCGTTCTCACAACATCTCCTAACTTCATCATAATACCCCCTTTTAGAATTTTACAAAGAACTCCTTTTTTGCTCCGCATACAGGACACTTATCTTGTACCGGTTCATCGGTAGTATATCCGCATATCGGGCATACATAAAAAGTGTCGGACTTTACATCCTGATTTTTTTCTGCCTTTTCCAGAGCTTCCTTATACATCACTATATGGCCTTTTTCTGCTTCTAAGGCAAAATGATTAGATCTTTCTGCTTCTTTTTCCTTTTCAAACTCCGATGCATTAAGATATACCGGATACATGTTGTCTACTTCGAATGTTTCTCCTTCAATACTTGATTTAAGGTTTTCGGTAATATCCGAAAGATGTCCCAAAGCTATAAAATGATTTTTTGCATGTACAAACTCAGCATATGCAATGGCTCTGTACATTTTGGCAAGATTATGGAGTCCTTCTTTTTCAGCCTTTTCTGCAAATATGCTGTACTTCATGTGAGCTTTTGATTCTCCGCAGAAAGCATCTTCAAGAAACTGTCTCACCATAGGTCTTTTAACCATATTTCTTACCCCCTTTATTTTTCCATCAGCATTTAAATTATAAAATTCATTTTTTAAATTAACATTTCTTATAAGTAACTATTTAGAATTTTATCTTTTCAAAGTTATCTTTAAACGATTTTATAAATCCGTTGGTCTTATCCAGATCGTCCAGTATCCCTTTTATATTTTTCAGGAAATCTCTGACAGAAGCAGATATTTCCTCTGCGGTTGCCGACCCTTCTTCGGATATTGCAAGAAGGCTCTGCACACTTGAGGTTATTCCCTGCAGCTTTTCTCCTTCGTTGTCAAGCTCTTTGAGTATTCTTTCAAGATCATCTGAAATCTTACGTATATTCTGCGATGCAACCTGATTATTGTCAGAGCTTTCTTTCAGCTTCTCCGCATGTACTCCCATATTTTCAAACTCATTGTACATGTTTTCCGTAAGCTTATTTATTCCTGAAGAAATCTTTGAAAGAATCTGAGCTATCTGTTCCGCTGCTCCCTTACTTCCTTCAGCAAGCTTTCTTATCGAAGCAGCAACTACTGCAAAACCTTTTCCGGCTTCTCCCGCTCTGGCAGCTTCTATTGCAGCATTAAGAGCCAAAAGATTGGTTTCTTCGGCAATGCTGGTAACAGTATCAACCACTCCCATTATCTTCTGAGCATCTCCTTCAAGCACTCTTCCGACTCCCACAAGCTCATTAAACCTTTTGCTCATCTCGAATATATCCTGAGATGACTCTTCTACCTTTTCGGAGGAGCCGGTAATTTTCTTTACGGCCTCATCGAGCGACTTAACCATTATTCCCTGTTGGGATATTATATTTCTTATCGAACCTACATTTGAATCCACTATATTGGATATCGACTCAGCATCGCTTGTTATCTGAACCGAACTGTCAGCTACCTGAGATACAAGCTCTCCCATAGTATCGGCGAGATTCTGCATATCTCTTGCTTTCTGAGCAACTTTTGAGCTGAAAACATCAACCTCTTCAACATCACCCATAACGTCTATGAACATCTTCGTCATATCCTGTCTCAAACCGTTAAGCTCATCACTCTGTTCTTTAAGCTCTTTTTCTCCTTTTATCAAGACAGGCTTTTCGAAATCCTTTTCACGCATGCTTCTCATTGCCTGCCTTATGTTCAAAAGACCTTTTTCAAAGTACTTTCCAGCCATAAAAAGGACCAAACCGGCACTTAATGCGGTAAGTGCTGCAGAAATAACAGTATTATCAGTAAGCATGTTAAATATCAAAGAAAGAATGAAGGTAAGAATGGTTATATGAAAAGCAGATGAAGATAGCATAGATTTAAATATACCCAAACTTAGTATGCTGAAAAAAGTCATCTTTTTAATCCTTGCATAAGGTTTGGATGCTTTCACTTTTATTTTTATAAATGAACCTTTTGAATCTGAACTCTGTTCAATTATATCGTAGACAATAGGATCATTGAAGTACTTGGACGAGCCTTCCAAAAGTCCCAAAAAGTAGGCACGCATGTCTCTGAAAGAACTATACTTTATAGTTGCTTCATTATCGCCGATTATTTCAAAGTCAAGCAACGGAGGTCTTGCATTTTTCATTCTGCGTGTAAGTGAAGCATGCACGTCGTTCATCGCCGACATGAACGAAAGAAGACCCGTCTTCTTAAAAAAATTCGGATAGTATCTGTAAAATTGATAGATATTTTCCTTTCCGGTTTCTTTAAGTACTTCGTCACGGGTTTTTCCGCTGGCCTTAAGAAAAACTTCAAGCATATTATAAACATCAGCATCCGGAACATCTTCCAGCGGCGTAAACACCCTGTCTTTTTCTATCCCAACACGCTGCATGGCCGAATCTACAGCTTTTTCACCGTAAAGTTTTTTCCAAGTTTCTATCCAAGAACCGACAACCATTCCTTTCATGGTAATCATCCTCCCATTACATTAAAAATATCCATAATATCATTATATCACGATATTTTTTCTTAATGCCGTTATACTTTATCCTTAAACTCACAGCCGTATTTTTCAATCATTTTAACAGGATGATATGATTCCTTGGCCTTTCTGAGTCCTTCTAATCCAAGATCTTCTTCACGGTTAACATAACTCATATGCTTCCATTGCTTTTCAAGAAAAACCTGGTTTATAGCTGTATACGCTCCTTTAGTATCGGGATCGGCCTTTTCGATATGTATTAGAACTGTATCGCCGGATATAGGTTCGGCAAAAGTAAA
>CALMRR010000295.1 GCA_937871925.1 uncultured Petrotoga sp. | reverse complement strand
TCAGTTCTTACGGATGTTGGAACCATAAGCACATACTTTACACCCGAGGACAATCTTAAACAGGAAATTATTAAAAATATAAAAGAGTCTACCAAAAATATTTATATGATGATCTTTACCTTCACCGATCCGGATATAGCCCAAGAGCTTATTAACGCCTGTGAACGCGGAGTAGAAGTAAAAGTCATAACAGAGGAGTTTCAGTCCACAGCATCTTATGCCGCATATAATATTTTAAATGGTAAGATAGATATCATTCTTGATAAAAACAGTAAAACCTTTCATCATAAGGTAATTATATTTGACAGTAATAAAGTGCTTACAGGATCTTTCAACTTTACAGGTGCGGCTCAAGACAAGAACGATGAAAACTCGTTAATTATAGAAAGCAATTATATAAATACTGTCTATACCGATGAATTCAAAAGGCTATGGGGTAGTTACACCAAATAGGTGAATTGATATGAAAAAATTTGTTTATGTAGTCCTTGCTGCAATTGTTTTTTTAGTATCCGGATGTCAGAATGACTCATACTACAAGACTTTGTACGAAAAAACCATAAAAGATTTTGGTTCATTCAACAAGGATAAAGTTTATAAAGTGCTTATTTTAAACTCTTACAGCATAGAGCATGTTTTTACTGTCAATGAAGTCAGAGGAATTCTGGATTCTCTAAGATCAAATCCGAATATAAACATAGAGATATCTTATATGTATATGGATACCAAAACTAATTTTGAAAGCACATATCTGCAGGAGCTTCATAATCTGCTTATGGCAAAGTATGCCGATACAGTCTTTGATTTTATAGTAGTAACGGATAATGAAGCTCTTGAATTTGCGAAGCTTTATAAAGACGGGTTCTTTAAAAACCAGAATCTTATATTCTGCGGAATAAGCAACTTCAGTCCATCCCTTATCGAGGGACTTGAGAATGTTTCCGGTGTCATAGAAGCCAATAACCTTGAGAGAACTCTGGATATAATACCTCAAATACGTCCGATGACAGAAAACATTTTCGTTGTAACAGATCGGACAATTACCGGAAGTATGTACAGAAGGCTTTTGG
>CALMRR010000294.1 GCA_937871925.1 uncultured Petrotoga sp. | reverse complement strand
TGTATTTTGTTTCATGTTGAAACTTTTAAAAACTAAAAACATTACTTTCTTTTTTTCCCTCTCTGACTACCTTTTTTGATAAGAGTTGACAGAAGAAAAAAATAAAGGTATAATTAAGTATACCTAAAAAAGGGGAGTTTATATGGAAAAAATTATTGCCTGCTGTGGACTTACCTGCGATACATGTGACGCTTTTAAAGCAACCTCCATGAATGATGATGCTCTGCGTGAAGAAACGGCCAAGAAATGGGGAGGCATGTACGGCGCTCAATTCAAACCAAAAGATTTTAACTGTCTGGGCTGCCATTCCAATACGCTTTTCGGATATTGCAACAACTGCGATATACGTGCATGCTCTAAAAGCAAAGGCTTTAACAATTGCGGTGAATGTACTGATTACGTTTCATGCGAAAAAATCGCGAAGTTCACGGAGATGGTTCCTTCGGTAAAACCATTGCTTGATCAGATTCATAACTCAACAAGATAAGACCGGCTAAAAGCCGGTCTTATCTATATGTTAAAGCACACTTGACATTGCTGCACAATGAGATGTAGTATGATATATTCAAGAAAAGAACCTAAACAAACTATCTAAGGAGGAAAGGATGATGCAACTTATTAATGAATATGAGTACATTTCACAGACCAAAGTATTTGGAATACCTCTTATACATATAAAGGGTCATGGAACAGCCAAAGGAATAGTTGCCATAGGTCCCTTGGCATTAGGCATAATAAGCATAGGGATACTGCCGGCAGGTCTGATCTCTTTGGGAGCTTTAAGCACCGGAATACTACTTGCAATAGGAGGACTATCACTTTCTTTATTTACAGCAATTGGCGGAGTAGCTCTGAGCTTTTACCTTTCAATAGGAGGAGTCGGTATTTCGTACTTTTACTCATTGGGCGGCGCAGCAATCGCAAACCACTGCGCCATAGGCGGAGCGGCAGGCGCAAAGCTGGCCGTAGGAGCAAGTGCAAAGGGTAACCTTGCCATCTTTTCACAAAAGGGCTACGGACAGACAGTAATAGATTATACAAAGGTATCAGCAGAGTATGTCCTTCAAAGCATAAAGGAGTTGTATCCATATATATCAGGATGGTTTATTGAACTTGTAAAATTGACTATACGCTGAAAACAGCCTTTTACTCAAGGCTATTTAAAAATTTTTTTATTTGAACTGCCGTTTGATCATCTTCTGGTACAAGAGACAAAAATTTTTCAAAATCTTTTTTAGCTAAATCATATTGTTCCAGATCTAGATACGCATGTCCGCGATTCGCATAACACTCTTTAATACTTGGATCCATTTTGATTGCCGTAGAGAAATCTGTAATGGCTGATTTATACTGTTTCAAACATAGATACGCATATCCGCGATTTTCATAATACTCTTCATTGTTTGGATCCAGTTTGATTGCCGTAGAGAAATCTGTAATGGCTGATTTGTACTCTGATAACTTTAGATACGCATGTCCCCGAACACTATAAACCAATGCATTGTTTGGATCCAGTTTGATTGCCGTAGAGAAATCTGTAA
>CALMRR010000293.1 GCA_937871925.1 uncultured Petrotoga sp. | reverse complement strand
ATGGATAAGGGCTGTCTCCTCACCGCAGACAAATGCTCCGGCACCGAGTCTTACTTCTATGTCAAAAGAGAAGTTTGTTCCCATAACGTTTTCACCGAGGAAACCATACTCTCTTGCATCATTCAATGCTTTTCTTAATCTCTGAACTGCTAACGGGTACTCAGCTCTTATATAAACATATCCTTTCTGTGCACCTATTGCATAAGCAGCTATAGACATACCTTCAATTACCGAATGGGGATCTCCTTCCATAACGGACCTGTCCATGAATGCTCCCGGATCTCCTTCATCGGCATTACATATAATGTACTTTTTATCACCCTTGGCTCTCTTGGCAAAACTCCACTTCATACCGGTAGGAAAACCTCCACCGCCCCTTCCCCTCAGTCCTGAATCAGAAATACTCTTAAGGACATCGTCCTGGGACATTTCGGTGAGTGCTTTCGCAAGTGCTGAATATCCGTCGTTAGCAATATACTCTTCAACGTTTTCAGGATTAATCGCTCCAGCATTTCTGAGAACCACTCTGATCTGTTTTTTATAGAAAGGCATCTTTATATACTCTTCTATCTTCTCTTTTTCTGACGGTTCAACATAAAGAAGTCTCTGAACTCTTCTTCCTTTTATTATGTGTTCGTTTACAATATTTTCTACATCTTTTTCTGTTACTTTAACGTAAAACGTATCGTCTGGAAGAACTTTCACTATAGGTCCCTGTTCACAGAATCCGAAACATCCGGTTCTGACTATCTGAACTTCATCTTTAAGTCCTTTTTCTTCCAGTACTTTATTGAAAGAATCTATTATATCACCGCTTCCTGAAGAGGAACATCCGGTTCCGCCGCAGATCAGGATAAACTGCTTATATTTTCCCATTTTTTTAACCTCCAATCTTATTTTGCAACTTGGTGTGTTTTACCAATTATTGAGTCCTGTAGTAATTCCCCATCAATTATGTGCTTCTGAATAAGCTCACCGGCTCTGTCTTTGGTCATTTTACCGTAAATTATAGAGTCTTTTCCAGGTTCGATAACTTCAATTGTAGGTTCGGAATGGCAGTATCCCATGCAGCCTGTCTGAACTACGACAATATTGTTCATTTTTCTTTTGTCAATTTCCTCTATAAGGGCTGAAAACGTTTCTTTTGCACCTGATGCAATTCCACATGTGCCCATTGCAACTTTTAACACGATTTTGCTTTCACTGTCAGCTGTTTTTCTTACTTGAATTTTTTCTTTTGCTTGTTCTTTAATCTTCATAAGATCAGCAACACTTTTTACTATCGGCATTAAGACTACCTCCTTGATATTTATTATACATTCTGGGTTTTTGCTAACTGTCTATACTCTTCCAATATTCTGGGAAGATCCTCTTTCTTAAGTCTGCCGTGAACCTTTTCGCCTATCATTAAAACAGGTGCAAGTCCGCATGCTCCAAGGCATCTTACTGCGTGCAGCGAAAAAATGCCGTCTGAAGTTACTTCTCCTTCTTCGACTCCAAGAAGTTTTTTCAGTTCATCGTAAAGAGAACCTGACCCCCTTACGTAGCAGGCAGTTCCTAGACAAAGATTAATTGGATAGAGCCCCTTTGGTTTCATGGTAAAGTAGTTGTAAAAAGAGACTACACCATATACTTCTGAAGCATGAAGACCTAATTTTTTCGCAATAAGTTTCTGTACCTCTACCGGTAAGTAACCTATTATTTCTTGGGCTTTATGCAGAGTATGGATCAGATAACTTCTCTTTACTTCCTGATCTTTTCCTTCAAGCTTAAGCGTGTCAACATAATCCGCAACATCCTTTAGCTTCATTTCCATAGTTTCGTTCATCTTTTTCCCTCCTGCTGATATATGAGTAATTTTATCCACATTGATGAAAATTTCACAAATTCACAAAAACTTTTCATCAACTTGTGCTATTATATTATTTTTATTTGTTTTTTTGTTAAAAAAAGAGAAAACATATCATTGCAAGATTTCCTAATCGTTTTCATTTTTTTCTAAGAGTCCTGCATATATTTTATCAATCTTCTCTTTTTCTTCCCTAGCAACCCTAAGCTTGCTTTTTGCCTGCATCAAAAGCTCAAGTGCCTTTTTATAAAGATCTATAGCCAGATCAATATCTACGGTTTCATCTTTAGGCTGATTCTTAAAAAAACTATTTATTTCTTCAATATAAAATATTAGCTCTTTAAATGAGAGCTTGCTTATATCCTTACTATTTATTTCAAGAATTCTATCTGTCAATTAGCCTGATCCTCCTTTCCGATAATCTTTGCCCAGGCTTTTCCGTCAGGAAAGTACATTTCGACCTCATCGTCAAGACTAAGATCTTTGACCCGGCTGACCAAATATGAATTTTTTCTTATTACTGCCCCATTATTCATAAAAGCACCAAATGGGCTTTGACCAGTTATTTCGGCATATTTTTCATTAAGATAGTTCTCAAAAAAAGATACTTGTCCATTAAAAAACATGCTTATCTCATTCTTTTTGCTTTCAATCAAAGCATCTTTATACTTAAGCTCGGAAGCGATGTTTTCAGAAAATGCTGATAGGATAGTATAACTGAAATTTTTTTCATACAATGAAAAAATATTCTCAATAGAATTATCTATTATTTTGTGAAAATCGTCAAATGATTTATTCTGATAAAAAATGCAATTTTCCAGAGTTATTCGCATTAAATCGGTGTTTTTAAGTGAAATTAACTCTTCTATCGTTTTCTGATAAAAATCGAAGCTTTCTTTTAAGTTATCAACTTTTCCAACAAAAATTTCATCTGCCTCGTCAATCTGCCTAACAATATCTCTTGCTGCTTCTGTTGGAGTGGAATACCTTTTAAAACTCACATAATCAGGAATGCTGGTATCTTGCTCATGCCCTATTCCTGTCAGGACAGGAATAATCTCATTAAACTTGGCTATATACACTCCAAGTTTTACATCATCAAAATACATCAGATCACTTTTTGAACCTCCCCCTCTTATCAATGCAACAACGTCATACGGAATTTTTGATTTTATTATGTTAGTCATTGCATTAATGACGCTGTCTACAGTTTCTGCACCTTGCATTAGAGCGGGATATAAATGGACAACCGGTATATTTCTGGCAGCCACAATATTCTTTTCGAAATCCTGGTAACCTGCTGCTGTAGGAGAACTTACAACAGCAATTTTTTTTATAGGCTCAAGTTCGTTCAGAGTACTTTCTTTGGTCCGAAGAAAACCTTTTCCTTTTAAAAGAGAAAGAATTTTCATTTTTTTTATCTCTATATTTGAATCGCCAACCGGAAATAGAGCTTTACCTGTCATGACAAATCTGAGATTACCTTTCCAAAGAGTCATATTCCCCATAAACTCCCATTTTTTACCCACGAGTTCATTAGGTTTTTTAATATCAAGCCTTTCAAGTACATATGAGGCATATGAGCTTGGAAAAAATACAGTCATTGAGTAGTTTGAAGAGCCTGTCTGCTGGGAAAGTTCTATATAAAGATCGTTTTTGCTGCTATATTTTGCAGAAGAAACGTCCCCAATAATTTTTACGCTCTGATTATATAGATCGCTTGACGTAAAAATTCCGTTTATATAGTCGGCAAGATCCTTTAAGGAAGGAAAATCCATACTATTCTTCCTCTGTTTGTCTGATATGAATCTTACCGCTCAGTACCACAGTAAACTCTCCCTTTATTTCCTTGCGTTGCTCAAACTCTTTTATTGCTTGGCTTACAGTAGTACGGAAAAACTCCTGATGAATCTTTGTCATCTCACGCGCAAAAAAAACTTCTCGGTCACCCAATATCTGAAGAATATTTTCCAGAGTCTGGACTATCCGGTTGGGTGATTCAAAAAAAACCATTATATTCGGAAAATCAACAAGAGTCTTCCACATTCTGCGCTGATTTTTATCTCTGGGAATAAAGCCTAGAAAATAAAACTTCGACCCTGGAAAACCGCTAGCCGCTATAGCAGTTACGGGAGCGCTGGCACCAGGTATTACATCTATTTGAATACCAAGCTCGTAACATCTTTCCACTAATTGATATCCCGGATCAGAAACAACAGGCATACCTGCATCAGAAACAAAAACGGCACTTATACATTTTTTTAGCTCAGCTATGGCAGGTTCTACAGTCCTTTCAGCTTTAGCCTCACAGAATGTAAAAAGCTTTTTTTCACCAATGGCATAATGATTCAGAAGCTTTATAATAACTCTTTTATCTTCAGTAAAGATCATATCGCATTCTTTTAAAGCCTGTAATGCCCGTGGTGAAATATCTTCAAGGTTTCCTATTGGAGTTGCAACAATTATAAGTTTAGCCACGTATCACCTCATAAAAAAGTTTAAGAAAATGTTCCATGCACAGTCCAGCAATTTCAGAGTTTTTATACTTTTTCAGTCCAGTAACATCAATCAATGTTCTGTTGGCAAAAAATCTGTTCATAAATTCTGAAAGATCCTTTACAAAAGTATCTTTTTCCTCTATTTCCGTCAAAAATAATTTTTCTCCGGTCTGAGGCATATTATATTTTATCATTCCTGCTGGATTTAAAATCTCATCTATAATTATTTCAGGATCATACTCAAGAAAATACCTATTTTTTACAACCATCGGATGCGTGAAGAGTCTATTAAAATCTATATCAGGTGGATTAAGACTAACTTCTTCTTCATACCTGGACTGAACATCAATTTCGGTTTTTAAGTTTCTTGTCCATAAAAACTTTCCAGAAGAAATTTCCAGTCTGATACGCTCTCCTTCATTAAGATACCATTGGAATATTAAAGATCTAGTTTTTGCTTTCACTATAAGATTCAAAGGATCTGTCGGATCAGCAAAAATATATTTACGCTCTTTTTCTATCTTCATTTTATCACCATCTTTTTCTTTTAGCATTTAAAATTTTATCATATTTCATGACATATAAGAAAAAAAGGACAGCAGAAGCTGTCCTTTGGTGCCTGGGGCGGGACTTGAACCCGCACGAGAAAAGCCTCATATGGCCCTCAACCATACGTGTCTGCCAATTCCACCACCCAGGCATTGCTCGGTTTCTCAGTTTAACGTTTTTTATTATACACTATAATTTTTTGTTTGTCAATATGAATTTTTATTTTTCATTTGTAGTTTACTTTTATTTCATTATATATTGCGTCATCTACCATACCATAAACATTTCGTCCCAGAGAAAGGCTTTTGCGTATGCTGGATGAAGAAATGTCTATGATGGGACTTTCAAGTTTTATGAACTGTCTATTGCACCCAGAAAATCCTCTTTCATCAAAGTATCTTGGATAAACAACAAGCTTACACAGCTTATATAGTTCATCTGCCATATACCATCTGTTAAAAGAAAGAAAA
>CALMRR010000292.1 GCA_937871925.1 uncultured Petrotoga sp. | reverse complement strand
GAAATAGAAAACGCTCTTAAGCTGAGTATAGTAGAAGATATTTATCTTCCCTACAAAAAGAGAAAGAAAACAAAGGCTGATATGGCCATTCAGGCTGGTCTTGAACCTCTTGCTATTATGATTCTTCAGGGAATGGAGGTATCAAAAAGTACTTTTGATTCTTATCTTTCTGACGATTATTCTACTCTGGAAAAGGCAGAGGAAGGTATAATGTACATTATCGGACAGAAATTTTCACATGATCAGTCTATCAGAGACTCTCTAAGAAATTTTTACGCAAAGAACGGCTTTATACTTTCGCAGAAGAAAAAGGAGTTTAGAGAGCAAAAAACGAAGTATGATATGTACGATGATTTCAAACAGGAGATATCTAAGATACAGGATTATCGGATTCTTGCTCTTGACAGGGGAGAAAAGGAAGAGGTTCTTTCAATTTCATTATCTCTTGAGGATGTCTTTATTGAACAGCTCTTTTCAAAGTACATGACCAAAAAAATGCCAAATGATACTTACATTAAAAACGGTCTTGAATATGGCTTTAAAAATATGTTGGATCCTTCGATCAGTCGTGAAATCAGACAGAGCATGAGTGAAAAAGCCGGTGATGGTGCTATAGAATTATTTGCAAAAAATCTCAGAGAACTGCTTATGACACCTCCTCTCAAAAACAAACGTGTTTTGGCTATTGACCCGGGTTTTAGAACTGGGTGCAAGGTTGTTGCGCTAGATGAGTCAGGAAAGTTTTTGGAGTATAATACTATATTCCCCGTTCCTCCACAGAACGATTTTGAAGGAGCAGAAAAAACTGTTTTAAAAATGATTAAATCCTATAAACTTAATCTTATAGTCATTGGGAACGGAACAGCAAGCAGAGAAACTCAGGCTTTTGTTGTCAATACTATTAAGTCCAACTCTCTTAATATAAAATATATTTTTGCTAATGAAGCTGGAGCTTCTGTTTATTCAGCATCTGAAATAGCCAAGGAAGAGTTTCCGGATCTTGATGTCACTGTACGAGGGGCCATCAGTATCGGAAGAAGAGTTCAAGATCCTTTGGCTGAACTTGTAAAGATAGATCCAAAATCAATAGGCGTTGGACAATATCAGCATGATGTCAATCAGAAAAAACTTAAAGAAAAACTTGAAAATACTGTCGAGAGTGTAGTAAATACTGTAGGAGTAAACTTAAATACTTCTTCATACGCAATATTGAGTTTCATATCGGGTATAAATTCCTCTACGGCAAAAAAGATTGTTGAGTATAGAAATAAAAACGGTAAGTTTTTGGAAAGAGAAGCTTTGATGAAGGTTAAAGGCTTTGGTCAGAAAGCTTTCGAGCAATCTGCGGGTTTTCTGAGGATTTTTGATGGTTCACAGCCTCTTGAAGTTACGGGAATTCACCCAGAAAGCTATGGAGTTGCCAAATTGCTTTTGAAAGAACTTGGTTTTTCAGACTCTGATATTCTTGATCCCGTTAAGTCTATACTCATTAAAAAAGCTCTTTCAGACTGTATTTCAAACGAAAAAAAGCTTTCCGAATATGAAAAAAAACTGGGAGTAGGAAAATTCACTCTATCGGATATAATCAGAGAACTTCAAAAGCCAGGTATTGATCCAAGAGATGAGCTAGCTCAGCCTATACTTTATGATGATATTCTATCCTTTAATGATCTAAAAGAAGGAATGAAGCTTCAGGGAAAAATTACTAACATTACAGACTTTGGAGCTTTCGTAGATCTCGGAATAAAGGAAAGCGGACTAATCCATAAATCTAATATGGGTAAAAAATTTGTCCGTCATCCCTCCGAAGTCCTTAGCATAAACGATGTTGTAAATGTTGAGATAATAGCTATGGATAAAGAACTCAAGCGTATAAATTTAAGACTTATAGAATAAACTAGGACGGTTTTCCGTCCTAGTTTATTCTGAGTATCTCCTGAACCAGATTTGTATCAGATGAGTAAACATACATCCTGTTTTTAAAATTATCATCAGTACAGACTATGTAAATAATATCTTCTATCATAAAATAAGAGATTATTTCATCTTTAGGAACTCTGAACCTAACATTCTTAGCCTTTATATCTATGCTTTCACCTGCATCAGTAATAAAACCGCTTGGACAGCATACAGATATAAACTCTTCTATGGTATCCTGCGTTTTCTGCTTTTGAACATCAAGAGAAAAGCTTTGCATAATCTTCTCTATATTTTTAAACACATTCTCTGATGGCACAACCTCAAATGAAATCACCTTGCCGTTCTGCATGAAAAGCTTGTATTCAACTCCTCTGAAATCATATGAAGGATATGCAAGCGCTATGGTCCCGTCTTTCTCGTATACATAGTACCTGTTATCAAATGTTCTTATTGTTGTGCTACCGTTATGTGTAGAAACTGCATACTCATTTGGGATATCAGTATTATCGATTGTGACTGAAGTATTTTTAAAGGTATATGGATAATTTTTCACCTGTTTGAAGTCATATGATTTAAGCTTTATGTACGGATAATAAGTCATATCTCTAAGACTCACTTCATAAACTCCCCACAGAAAGTAGGACACAAAGTATATCACAATCATGAGACCCAATATTATCGAAAGGCTTTTTATTGCTTTTAATCTCTCTTTTCTAGAAAGCTGGGCCATCTTGAAACACCTCTATTGTTAGAATATTTTATATCCGTTGGTTATAGGCATTCTTCTTTCTTTTCCGAAACTTCTTTCTGTAAGTTTTATTCCGGGTGCTCCCTGTCTTCTCTTGTATTCATTTATGTCAACCAGGTTTATTACAAATTTTACTATTTCCTCGTTAAATCCATCTTCAACTATTTCATCAAGACTCATTTCTCTTTCTATATATCTGAAAAGTATCTGATCAAGCAAAAAATATTCTGGTAGCGTATCCTGATCTGTCTGATTTGGTCTTAACTCGGCAGAAGGAGCTTTATCGAAAATATTTGACGGTATTATATCTTTATTGTGAATTTTATTATAAGCATAACATACTTTGTATACCTCAGTTTTATAAAGGTCTTTTATCGGTGAAAGACCTCCTGCCATATCGCCATAAAGAGTAGCATAGCCTGTTGCAACTTCACTTTTATTACCGGTAGAGAGTACAATAAAACCAAATTTATTCGAAAAAGCCATATTAATTATGCCTCTTATCCTTGCCTGAATATTTTCTTCTGTTGAATCTGCCTTTCTTCCTTCAAAATAAGGCTCTAAAAGTTCATTAAACGCTTTAAAAGGTCCCTCTATAGGAATATTTACAGTTTTCATTCCAAGATTATCCGCAAGAATGATGGAATCTTTAACACTTGATTCTGACGAATATCTGGAGGGCATCATTATACCAAGTACATTTTCACTGCCAATTGCATCACAGGCAATGGCGGCCACTAAAGCTGAGTCTATTCCTCCACTCAATCCTAAGACTGCTTTTTTAAATCCGTTTTTGAAAATATAGTCTCTTATTCCGGTCTTTATAGCCAAATAAAGCTGCTCATACTCCTGAGGTATATTGGAATAGAAACTCTTATACTCCTCTTTGTTATCAAAACTGTGAGGAATATTGATACTCTTGATTTCGGTATAGCGGCTCAAATTATAGTGCTTTCTCTTTCCTTCCCTTAGATTGGCACGGGTGGCTTCATAAGGGTCAATGTCAAAAACAAAAACTCCTTCTTCAAAGACAGGCGCTTGCATTACTACATCTCCATATGGGTCGGCAATTATGCTTGCACCATCAAATACTATCTCATCCTGTCCTCCAATCATATTCGCATAGACTATCCAGCTTGAAAGTTCACTTGCTCTGGTTTTAACCAATTCTCTTCTTGCTGCATGCTTCGTCTTATGAAACGGGGAAGCGGAAAGATTTAGTATTATATTCGCACCATTTTGTGAAAGAGCAAGCGATGGTCCGTTTGGAACCCAAAGATCCTCACATATTGTTACGCCTATCTTTATTCCTCCGGTTTCTATCATAAAAGGCATATTACCAGGAGTAAAGTATCTTTTTTCATCAAAAACAGAGTAGTTAGGAAGAAACATCTTCTTGTAAGAGGCCCATACTTTACCGTCATATATTATCTTGGCGCTGTTGTAAGATTCTACATCCCATTCCACTGCTCCGATTATGATTATGATATTTTTTCCCTTAGAAAATTCGCTGATCATATCCAGATATTTTTGTGAATCTTTTAAGTACTGTGTTTTCAATATAAGATCTTCAAGCGGATATCCGTTAAGAGATAACTCCGGGAAAATTATTATATCAGCTTTTTTTCCCACTGCATACTCTATGGCGCTTAGTATCTTGTCAGTGTTTTTCTTGTAATCCCCCACATGCTGGTTAAGCTGGGCAACAGCTGTTCTTACTCTCATTTTTCCTCCTTAAAATATAATTCAAACTTTTCTCTAACAGACCTTACAAGTTTTGAATCGTCCATTATAACTAAAAACTCATCATTTTTTTCTCTCGCTCTGTATGTCAGATTGTAACTTCCTATTATCAACTTTTTACTATCCACAACCATTATCTTGGCATGCACACTAGGATTATATACAACCTCAATGCCTTTAAGATATTGAATGGGCGAACTGTACATCAGATTCCAGTCATCAGACACCATTCTTATTTTTACTCCTGAAGCTGATGCTCTTTCCAACTCATATACCATAAAAGGATCTGTGAAAGAAAATGAAAATATATCAATACTTTCAATAGAGTTTCGTATTTCTTTTATCAGGGATCTATATATGTTAGCTGAAGGTCCTGTTATCATTCTGAATGCGCAACTATCCGTTTTGACTTGTCTGTCTATTATAATTTTATCATGACCATATCTGTTGTTTTTGAAATTTTTTATTTCTTCAAGAAAAAGAGCTGTAACTATAGGGTTTTGTGTATATACAAAAACGTTAAAATCTTTTTTAAGACTATTTTCAGTAAAGTTCCCCGTTCCGAAAAGAACTGCCTTCCCGTCAAAGATAATAAATTTTTCATGAAGATATCCTTCTTTATTATTATCCTTGAATATTCTTACGTTCTTAGGTACCTCGCTTTCAAAAAGAGCTGCTTCTATAAAAAGATCTGTTTTTTTATCTCCTAGCATAGAAATAAAAAAATCATCAGTTGAAAGAGAGACTACCTGTATAAAAAGAGAGCTGCAAATTTTATCCTTCAGAAAATATTCTATCTCGCTACCGCTAAAAAATATATCAAAAGCAAACGTCATGGATACAATAGTAAAGAAAAGAACTAAGGCAATTTTTTTTATATGTTTCATATCATAAGATCATCATACTCATCTACATTATCATAGGTTGCCTTAATGAACTTCCCATCATTTATCTCTTTAAGCCAGCTCTTACATACTCTTTGTATATCTGCTTCACCGCCTTTTTTTACAAAGTTTCTTTTTTTTGCATATTCAGAAAGAAAAAAGCCAAATGGATACTCTTCTTTCATATGTTCCTGAGGAATTATATGTGGATACTCTTTTATAATAAATTCAAAAAAATATTCCAGAATTTCTTCAGCTTCTGTCTCTTCCACCTTTAAAGAGCCTAAAAGAGCAAGCTTGTAGGATAATTCTTTTTTGTATATCTCAGGAAATAAAATGCCCGGAGTATCTAAAAGTCGAAACCTTTCATTAACCGATACCCACTGTACACCTCGGGTTATTCCAGGCATATTTCCAACAGCTGCCGAACGGCTACCTTTTAAACTGTTTATAAGTGTTGATTTCCCTACGTTAGGTACTCCCACAACCATGGCAGATTTTTCACCATATGTCTCTGGTATTACTGTGAAAACATTTTTCATAAGGAAATTCTTTATATTAATTGATTTCAGATTGGTAGCCAAAACACAGTAGCCTTTCTCCTTGAATTTTTGAATCCAAAGATCTGTTTTTTTTATATCGCATATATCGTACTTATTGAATACAATTATTCTTTTTTTGTTTTTGAAAAGTTCCTGATATTCATATGCGCGGCTTGAATATGGAGCCCGCGAATCTACAAGCTCTATTACCGCATTAACTGCCCTGAGATTTTCTTTTATACTTTTTTTTGCTTTAGCAATATGCCCTGGATACCACATTATTGTTCCTCCACATACTTTTTAATGTTTTCCATAACTACTACATCCGTTTGCAGAACATCAAGCTTCTGCCTCTTATATTCTAGCTTGATTATATTCTCTGTCTTTTTTATAAGAATATTATAGGCTAGAAACACACCTACCGTAAAAGTTATAGCAAAACTAAATCCCATTGCTTTAACTCCGACCCATGTAAGAAAAAAATTACTTAAAAATGGATTTATGCACGCTATAAAAAATGTGACAACAAGCACTTCTTTTCTGAAATCAAAATACAGAAGAAGGAGCATTATCATAAGATAAAATCCATTCATCATAGCACCTATAAGACCTATGCGGAAAATATATTTGCTCACCCCTGGAATAAGCGGTAAAACCTGGAACTCATTCATAAAAAAGATCATAGCAGTAACTAAAACCTGGAACTTAACCACAAGGGCTATATTGTTTTTCATCTCATTTACCATGTTGTACTTGTACATTTCAATCTCCGAAAGAGTGCTGCCGGAGGTAAGACCATCGTAAAAAGTTCTATACTTGGAATAAAAGGATGTCTCAAGAACCAAAACAAACATAGTCATAGTCGGAATGGTTGTAAGATATGCAACAAACATAGGAGCATCGTATACATAAGAAAATCTGAATCCGGCAAGATGCTCTTCGCCATATCGTGAAAACCATGTTACAATATCGTCAGACCAAATGGCAAGATAATAGAAAATACCGATCAGAACATTCTGCCAATAATGCATAAGACTTCTTATCCACCTAAAGGATATTTTGAGTGTAAAACCAAAATATTCTCCAATCATATATAGCATATATGCCGAACCTACATTCAGACCTATGGCATAGCCATATATATTTCCGGCAGGACCAAAATTAACTCCAAATATATATGAAAGAGTCATGCTCATAAATCCTGCTGCAATAAATCCCAAAATATACCGTTCATAAGATTCTGCTGAGACCGCAGCTATGGAAGTTATCCACAGAACGGAAAAAGATATTAGAAGCCATGTAGAAGAAATTTTCAGCCAAAGCGGATGAGATGAGTAGATAGTGAAAAAAAAGAAGGCCGCCAAAAAAGAAATTAATGCCATTACGGCACTCAAGGTTACAATTTCCGAAAATATATATGTATACTTTTTAGCATATATAAGATCTGAAATAAGACGTGTCTCGACCATAAGAATACCGCTTGTAAGCAAGCTGGAAAAAACTGAAGAATATATCATTGCCGAATTAAAATAAATATTGCTTGACTGAAGAACAGAAAGAAGCAGCCATAAAGTAAAGGATGTAATTATCCAAGGACCAGCCGAAACAATGGCAGAATAAGAGAATGCGAGTATATCTCCTGCTATGGTTCTGTTCCTCATTATCTGATTGAGTTTAAATCCTATTCCGGCCATTACAGCACCACCGATTCATAAATCTTGCGGTAAGAATACAGCATGTTTTTCAATCCATACCTCTTTTCAACTCTCATCTTAGCAATTTGTGAGGCATTTTTGTATAATTCAGGGTTATTGGCAAATTTTAATATAGCTTTTGAAAGTCCTATAAAATCCTTAGAATTTACCACTTCCCCACAAGCTCCATGAACATCGTCATCACCTGAAGTTCCAAATATTATCTCCGAGCACGATCCCACATCCGTTGCCACAACCGGAATTCCACATGCCATTGCCTCAAGAAGTGCAAGCGGTTGGCCCTCACTCACACTGGAAAGAACCGCCAGATCGATTTTGGGATACCATTGTTTTACATCGACAGATCCAGTGAAGCTTAGATAATCATTCAAATCAAGCATTTGCACAAGATTTTGACATTCTCTGAAGTATTCCGGTTCCTCGTCGGTGGGACCGATAATAAAAAAATATATATCTTTTCTATATTCATTTATAAGTTTAAACGCTTTTATTGCAGTCTTTATATCTTTTATTTCGACTACTCTACCGACAAGCCCAAGATTAAAAGTTTTTTGCTCTTTGCTTTTGCCAAGACCACTGAACAGCTCATAATTAATGCCGTTTGGAATTATACTAAGCTTCTTGTGATCATCGCATAACTCTTTTTCTATAATCTGATTTTTAAGAAATAGAGTCGTCACTGCAGATGAACCGTAATATGTAAGGGCGCTTATAGTATTAAAAAGTCTTATCCATCCGGTTCGGTACTCATCTTTTACCCATTTGGCCCTGAGCAGTTCAAGCTGTCTTTCTCTATGATATATTCCGTGTTCTGTAATTATAAAAGGCTTGTTATACTTTAGACATGACATAAGTGCTGTAAGCCCTGCATATCCGGTCGTCACCGAATGATAAAGATCACAGACAGGAAGATCCACTGTAAGCGCATTCATAAACGGCAGAAGCATTGACCTGACATTCCAGAAAAAATAATTAAAGTCTTCATATGGAATAAACTTCTTATAGATGCTTTCCAAAAAGTCCCAGTAAGCATCACTTTCCGGAATAACTGTAAAATCATAATTGTATGCTTTCTTAAGAATTTCGTAAAGCTTTACTGACATATACTTCTCATCAAAAGGATATACTATTGTCTCAGCTATTTCCTTCGCAATCGAACACGGAAGAGGTTTCTTTTTACTTTTATACTTAGCAAAAAGAGAAAATTCAAAGTAATCTTTTATATTAGAAGAAAACTTATATTTAGGAATTTTTTTTTCAGGCTTGGCAGATATGTGAATAACTGTAAACTCAATATCAGGCATACTCCTCATCATAGTATTTGCCCATGAAGAAACACCTCCGGTAACATACGGAAAAGTTCCTTCAAAAATTATACCAACTCTCATCAATACTCACCGCGCCTTACCATATCCATGACCGAATTAAAAAAGTCAATATCAACATAATTACGGCCAAAAAGTATAAAATCCGACAGAATGCTCTCATCAAGCCTGTTGTAGTACTTACAGATAATAAGAAAATATCCTTTCTGGTACCAGTTTAGCTGGTTGTAAAGCTCCCTCATTATGCTGCTATTAAGTGAAAATCTGAAAATATCGTTCATTACCATATTATTTTCAGAAGAAAATGTTTCAAAGTCAACCCTTGAAGATGATATAAAATTATTTATACTAACTAGGTAAGCATCAAGAATTTTTTTATCAATAGCAAGAAGTTTTTCGTTGTAGAGCTTGGTTTTTTCTGTATCATTAAGATTTTTCAGTATAGAAAGATATATATTTCTCAGATCAAACATTGAATTGATATCTGAAGGATTTTTTTCAAGAAAACTCTGTATTTCAAGCTCCTTTATAAAAAGACTTCTTTTCTCATAGGGAAGATTAATTAACTCTTCTGTAGTAACTAAAACCGTTTCATTGTAGTTCACAAAAAAAACCAGAACAAGAACCATAATCATAAGAATAAGTGTCAATATCCCTGGTTTCAATAAAAAGTTAATTATCTTATTCATAAAAGTCACTCCAGCAATAAATAAATTATTTCCATCATTGATTCTCCAATAAATACTTCAGAGAAGGATGCTCTGGAGAAAATCCTTTCTCTAAAAACTCTTTTATGAGTTTTTTGGTTATTTCAATCTTGTTATATTTTATTGAGTATAATATCGTTTTTTCAAGTATCGGCTGTGTGGCCAGTATCTCTTTAAATCTTATAGCCTGTTCAAGGGGATTTCGGCCAGAAGTTTCTATAA
>CALMRR010000291.1 GCA_937871925.1 uncultured Petrotoga sp. | reverse complement strand
TTGAAACCCAACAGGAACTGCTTGGCAAATATCATCCTGACTTGAAAGTTCCGTCTCTGCCCTTCAAAAAAATCTCCGTAAAAGATGCCTTGGATATATACGGTAAGGACTATGAATATGAGCTTTCCATAAGGACAAAGGAACCTTTCTGGGTCATAGACATGCCCATAAAAGACAGGGAGTTCTATGACAGGCAAAATGATTATAATCCTGATATACTTTTAGACTTTGACCTCATATATCCAAAGGGTTTTGGAGAAGGCATATCTGGAGGAGAAAGAGAGTATGAATACGAACATATATTAAAGCGAATGAAGATGAAGGGCACACCGGAGAAAAACTATGAGGACTATCTTAAGCTGGCAAAGGAAAACATGCTCAAACCTTCCGCCGGATGCGGCATAGGAATAGAACGATTTACCAGATATATAATGAATCTTGATCACGTCGAAAAAACAAGGCTTTTTTCTAAAGTGCCTGGCATATCAAGTATTTAAAGATTTTCAGACTTTGATTTTTTTCTGTCCATGAACATGCGCAAGCTTTTACCGATACGTTCAAGCAGATTATAAATATCCCTGTTTTTACTTAGCTTTCTGAGAAGATACCAAAAAAGCATTATACCAAGTATACTACCTGCACAGTCGTAGATAAGATCAGTCATGGTATCAAACAGACTGTCCTGCTGAGCCAGCCTGTACCCTGGATAATCCCTGAAAATAATATCAGATAAAAACTCAAATACTTCCCAAAGAGTTCCCAGTGTCACAGAAAGTGAAAAAGTTGAAAGATTTACCTTCCATATGGCTGCAGGCAGCTTCTGTGAAGTAAATGTGAGCTCAATGGCAAGTATTATCGGGAAAAGTACCAGAGAAAGCCACATTCCACCGGTAATATGCAAAAAATCATCAAAATAGGTATACTTGTCATAAAACTGGAGGTACATACCAAATACGCTGTGAAGAGATACCTGCATTATTGTAAAGGTTTTGATTTCCTCAAAAAGCGTGGACTTAGTTATAAGTTCAAAGATCCATACCAGATATATGCCAAGTGCAGATATCAGATATCCCAAAAAATGAGGAAGGTTCATATTAAGAAAGCTTGCCACCACAGGAAGGAATATTATCAGGGACATACCAAGGTTAAATATTCTCAGTGCTCTGTAAGCTCTTGAATTTGAAGAAAAAAGTGTTTCACGGATAAGAGTGTCGTTTCTGAGAAAAACAGATATCTCATGGCCTTCGTTTTTGAGATACTTATAAAATGCTGTTTTTCTGATAGGCTTGAACATGCTTCCCCCTTGAAAAAGTTTAATTAAAGTCATCAGTATTTGAATTATACCATATAAAAAACGCAGTCCAAAAGGACTGCATTTTTTATGATACAGAGGCAACTCTGTTAGGTTTGTAAGGTTTATGATTTTTGTTATAATTACCCGACGATTTATTTGTAGTAGATCTTCCAGTAAATTTATTATCGCTCATGCGATTATTTGAGTTTCTTGAGTTCTGATACCTTTCATTCCTAATATTCTGTTGCTTTGCCTTGTAATAATCGGTACGTATCTGTTTGAGGATACTTTCATCCTGACTTTCAAAAGGAAGCATCTTGTCGTTGGTTATAAGCTCAAGTTCTTTTATAACTCTAGTTTCTCTCTTTTCGAATATGGTTATGGCAACTCCTGTGTGACCAGCTCTTGCCGTTCTTCCTATTCTGTGCACATACTTCTTGATATCTTCGGGAATGTTGTAGTTAATAGTATGTGTAACGCCTTTGATGTCAAGTCCTCTGGCTGCCACATCTGTTGCTACGAGAATTCCGTTATTCCATCTCCTGAATGTGTCAATAGACATATTCCGCATCTTCTGAGTATGACCTCCGTGAAGTTCAAGAACCCTGAAGCCGTCCATCTTAAGTTTGTAAAAAAGATCGTCCGCCTCCATTCTGGTTCTGCAGAATATCATGAACTTTCCGTCCTCATTCAGCAGCTCTTTGAGTTTTCCGTACTTTGATTCAACGGAAATGGCGTAAAACTGCTGTGTAAAAGTATTTGCTTCTTCCGGCGGGATAGTATTGATATGCTCGGGTTCATTCATATTCCTTTCAACCAGGTTCATAACCTCCTGGGGGAAAGTAGCCGAAAAAAAGCCTTTCTGCACACTGACCGGAAGCTTTGACATGATATATTCGACATCTTCAATAAAACCCATGTCAAGCATCTCATCAGCCTCGTCAAGCACAAAAAGCTTAACCTTTTCAAGTTTTAAAATACCTCTATCGATAAGGTCTTTAACTCTTCCGGGAGTACCAACAATAATCTCTACACCACGTTCCAAGTTTCTTATCTGGTTAATAATGCTGGACCCTCCAAATACAGAAGCAATACGAAGACCTATGAATTTTTTCAAGCTCATGATTTCGTCGTCTACCTGTCTGGTTAACTCTCTTGTAGGCTCCAGTATGAGCACCTGTATCCCTTCTTTTTTAAAAGACTTCTGTATAGCCGGGATTGCAAATGCTGCTGTTTTCCCTGTTCCTGTTCTTGCCTGAACAACTACATCTTTTCCTTCCATCAAAGCCGGTATACAAAGTGCCTGAACCGGTGTCGGTTCCTTGAAACCTTTCTCCTCAATGGCTTTTAAAATAAAACTTTTTACTCCAAGTTCCTTAAACATTCTTTTTCCTCCGAAAAACTTGAAAATCTACTACTATTTGATTATAGAGGAAGATTATTAAGAATTTACTTCTTTTTAGTAATAATATCTAAAGAATACGCTTCTTTTTCAACCATGAACTTTCTTGGCTTATCGGAAACCCGCCTATGAAAGCCAAATTTATATATCGCACTCAAAATGTAATAAAGACAGGGGTTCTACGCAGATATCTTTACATTGTAATCGCTTATTTTTTACATAGCATGTACCTTGTTGTTACACTAAAATTATTTAATATATTCCAGTATCCGATAAATGATAAAAATAATATATATCCATAAAGGAGGATGATATGAGGTGGAACTTACACACCTTATCAGAAAAGCAGCAAGAATTTTGAAAACCCCTTTTTTAGTACTTGATCTTTCTTATGTTGAGGAGAATTACTTCAGACTTAAGAATTCGATTGAGAATAACGAGATTTTTTACGCTGTCAAAGCCAATTCTCATGAAAAGATACTTGAAATGTTAAGAGATTTGGGATGTTCATTTGATTCAGCTTCAAGAGGAGAAATAAATAAGCTTTTAGGGCTTGGAATAGATCCGAAGAAGATAAGTTTCGGAAATACAATAAAAAAAGAAGAAGACATAAGGTACGCTTGGGAAAATGGAATAGAGTATTTTGCAGTTGATTCGGAAATGGAAGTCGAAAAGATCGCCAGAAATGCTCCCGGTGCGAAAGTTTACGGAAGAATAGCTATGAGCTCCAATGATGCCGACTGGCCGCTTTCTGGTAAGTTCGGAACAGATGTGGATCATGTTATAGAGATACTTAAGTATGCCAACAGGAAAGGTCTTACGCCATACGGAGTATCTTTCCATGTAGGATCGCAGTCATACAACAAACATAAGTGGAAAGAAGC
>CALMRR010000290.1 GCA_937871925.1 uncultured Petrotoga sp. | reverse complement strand
ACCGGACTTAAACCCGTCTTTTGCGATATCAGAGAAGAAGACTGTACAATTGATCCTGACAGAATAGAAAGTCTTATAACTAAAAATACTTGTGCCATAGTTCCCATCCATGTTTATGGAAATCTCTGTGATACAGAAAGGATAGAGGAGATAGCCAGGAAGTATAATCTAAAGGTTGTTTATGACGCTGCGCATGCTTTTGGTGTAAGCAGAAGAGGTAAAAGTTCGGCATGCTTTGGAGATGCAAGCATGTTCAGCTTTCATGCTACAAAAGTCTTTAACACGATAGAAGGCGGTGCGGTAACTTTCGGAGACGAAAGTCTTATAAAAATTCTTGACGATCTTAAAAATTTTGGTATAACCGGTCCGGAGACAGTAGAGTATGCCGGAGGAAATGCCAAAATGAATGAATTTCAGGCAGCCATGGGAATATGCAACCTCAGACATGTGGACGAAGAAATTGCCAAACGCCGTAAGGTCTATGAAAAATATCTTGATAACCTTGACGGAATAAAACATATAAAGATAATAAAGCCTTCGGAAGATATTATAAGCAACTATGCCTACTTTCCTGTTATATTTGACGGGTACAGGTACAACAGGGATGAAGTGTTTGAGCTTCTCAAAGAAAACCATATTTATGCACGTAAGTACTTCTATCCTATTACAAGTGCGTTTGAATGCTATAGGGGAGTATTCGAGCCTAAAAAAACACCGGTTGCTCTTGAGATATCCAAAAAAGTGCTGACTCTTCCAATGTATGCTGACTTAAGCATGGAAGAGGTTGACAGCATCTGCTCTATTATACTTAACAAAAGTAGCTCTTTTGGTCCTGGGGGTGTAAAATGAAAGGGATAATACTGGCAGGAGGTAGCGGAAGCAGACTTTATCCAATTACCAAATCAATAAGTAAGCAGCTTGTTCCGATATACGACAAACCTATGATATACTATCCGCTGTCAGTTCTTATGCTTTCAGAAATCCAGGAAGTGCTAGTCATTTCCAACCCGGAGTATATAGAGTTGTATAGACATCTTTTAGGAAACGGAAGCAGTATAGGAATGAACATAGAGTATAAAGTGCAGGAACAACCCAGAGGGCTTGCGGATGCCTTCATAGTAGGCGAAAGTTTTATAAACGGAGAAAGTGTCTGTC
>CALMRR010000289.1 GCA_937871925.1 uncultured Petrotoga sp. | reverse complement strand
CTTCTTCACGTATTTCCTCAGGGCAGTTCGTGTCCATGTTAACTTTTCCTACATATGCTGAAAGACCTTTTTTTATAAGCTTTTCAAAAAGAATTTCTGTAGATTGTTTATGAACTGTTGCAAAGATAACTGATTTAAGGGATCCGTTTTCAATGAGTTCTTCGCAAAAGCTTTCATATACTTTTTGTGCATATTCCTGTTTTGAAAACTTTGCTTCTTCTTTGAAGGTATAGCTTTCAAGCCACTGAAGTAAAGGCTTATCCATGCCAAGACCTTTTTGCATGTACTGTCCGCTGTGAAGGTGCATATCAATAAAACAAGGGATTATAAGATGTCCGGAGTAGTCGTGCAGTTCTATGTTTTTAAGGTCAGGACCAACTTCTTGGCGTATATCTTGAATTATACCGTCTTTAACCAGTATGAAACTGTTCTTAAGCACAGTAAACGAATCAGGTGCTGCTGTATATATTATATCTCCTTTATAAACATCCATAAACAGCCTCCGTTTTTCAGTTGTGTTCTATAAAGTTCACTCCGTCAATTGAAAGCAGCTCATCACGGAGTTTTTGAAGATTAGAGCTTCTTTTACGCTCCAGAAAAAAAGTAAAATCATATCCTCCTACTTCTGCCACTTCTTTTTCTATTGATTTTATATTGAAATTATTTTTTTTGATGGTATCCACAACTGCTTTGAATGCACCGCTGTCTGAAAGATAGACACTGAGCTGTATATTGTTTGAGTTTGATCTGTAAAATCTGTTTGATGTAACTATAAAAAATATTAATGCTGCTCCGAGAGTTCCTATAAAGTACTCGCCTGCCCCATAGGCTATACCTATGGCAGCAACAGACCATAAAGCGGCGGCAGTGGTCAGGCCTTTAACGTTCATGCCTCTTTTTAATATGGTTCCTGCGCCAAGGAAACCGATTCCTGAAACAATCTGTGCAGCAAGACGTCCGGGATCGCCGGTATTGGTAATCGGGTCATAGAATGCATATATTGAAAGTATGGTTACTATACATGATCCTATGGCAATAAGAGCATGAGTTCTTATGCCTGCAGGACGGTTTATCTTTTCCCTTGTCAACCCTATTATAGAAGCAGCAACGGTAGAGGCTATAAGACGTATGGTTATGTCTATATAAAATTCAAAGGGATGCTTCAATTTTTCCACTTCCTTTATGTTGTAGTACTTTAATTATAATGATTTTTTCTGTAAAAGTCCATAGAAAAACAAAAAAATCCTCGTAAGAGGATTTTTTTGGTGGGCAGGGACAGAATCGAACTGTCGACACACGGATTTTCAGTCCGTTGCTCTACCGACTGAGCTACCTGCCCTTAAAAAAATGGTGGACGCAGCAGGGTTTGAACCTACGGCCCTCTGCTTGTAAGGCAGATGCTCTCCCGCTGAGCTATGCGTCCAACTATGGCGCCCCCAACGAGATTTGAACTCGTGTCTTTGACGTGAAAGGCCAATGTCCTAGGCCGCTAGACGATGGGGGCATCATCATTTTCTAACCGAAGAATATAATACCATAACTTTCTTATAATGTCAATAGTGAAGAAAAAGAATTAAGCTAAAATTAGGAAAATTAAATATTACGAATT
>CALMRR010000288.1 GCA_937871925.1 uncultured Petrotoga sp. | reverse complement strand
CCTCAAAAATGTGCATCCAAAAATAAAAAAATACAGATAATAAGAGATGTCAGAGACATTCTTATGATGTTTAATCAGGAGGAGACGAAATGAAGGAGATGCTTCCCGAGCTTCTTACTATGATGGCACCAGGAAAACCTTTGAGAAAGGGACTTGACAGGATAATGGATGCCAATCTGGGAGTATTGATGTTTTTTGTGGAGGACGCCCAGAAGTATATTGATACAAATGTAATTCAGTTAGGTTTTAAGATAGATATTGATTTTGAACCGGAAAAGCTTTATGAACTGGCCAAGATGGATGGGGCAATAGTGCTCAACAGGGATGGGAGCAGGATACTTTATGCCAATGTTCAACTCAATACAGACAGCAGTATTCCTAGTTCTGAAACCGGAATGCGTCACAGGACAGCCCATAAACTTGCAATACAGTCGCAAAAACTTGTCATTGCAGTCTCAAAGAGAAGAAGTACCATCTCCGCATTTTATGGTAAGGAAAAATATGAACTGCTTTCCGAGGCGGTTCTTTTCAGCAGGTTAAACCAGGAGATAACCATTGCCCAAAGATACAAGCAAAATTTTTATGAGCTTATCGAGGTTCTTAATTCTGAAGAAAGCAGCAATACAGTCAGTCTTTACGATGTTTCCGAGATTATATCCAAAGGTCTCTTAACGGTTCGCATAACTCAAAGATCAGAGATTTATCTTAAAGAGATGGGCGACCTTGCCGGAAGTGCGTATCTTGAGCACAGGGAGATCCTTTCTACAGTGCCTAAAGTTCTGGGTGCTATAATAATAGATTATACTGCCAGTGTTCCTGAGTTTGACAGCTGCGAAGAAGCTTTATCCATGTTTGATTCAATCAAGACGGAAAATCTGCTTGATCTTTTTTTGATAGCTCAAAGGCTGGGATATAAAAAAGACTCAGATGAAGGTCTTAAAGAAACTATACTTACTCCAAGGGCTTTCAGACTTCTTTATTCAACGAAGCTACCGCAGACTTCAATCAAAACGATAATCGGAAAGTATGAGAATCTTACAAATCTTTTAAATGTATCTCTTGATGAGCTTTCTGCGATTGGAGGCATTGGTAAGAGAAAGGCCAGAATAATTAC
>CALMRR010000287.1 GCA_937871925.1 uncultured Petrotoga sp. | reverse complement strand
CGGAAGTAAGGCATACCGAACACGGAACGGAAATACTTGAAAACTTTGTCCTGAATGTATGCAAGCTTTCAAATACATGGTCATTATCGGAATTTCTTGAAAAACAGATTGAAACCATTAAAAATGCCATCGGAGATAAAAAAGCTATCGTCGCCCTTTCCGGCGGAGTTGACTCATCAGTTGCTGCTGTTCTGACATACAAAGCTATAGGTAGCAACCTAAAAGCTGTTTTTGTAGATCATGGATTACTTAGGCTTAACGAGGAAACAGAAGTAAAACGTATATTCCGTGACGCAATAGGACTCGACCTGACAGTTGTAGATGCCAAAAAAAGATTCCTTGATAAACTTGCAGGAGTAACTGACCCGGAAAAGAAAAGAAAAATCATAGGTGAAGAGTTTATACGGGTATTTGAAGACGAAGCAAAAAAAGATCCGGAAATAAAATATCTGATACAGGGAACCATACTCAGACGTTATAGAAAGTGCTGCATCTGGAAAAAAGACCGCAAAAATAAAATCTCACCACAATGTCGGAGGACTTCCGGAACACATGGATCTTAAAATATTTGAACCGTTGCGCAATCTCTTCAAAGACGAAGTGCGCAGTATGGGAGAACTCATGGCCATTCCAAAACATGTGCTTTACAGGCACCCCTTCCCTGGTCCGGGTCTTGCTATAAGAATTATAGGCGAAATTACCCAACAAAGACTTGATATACTGAAAAAAGCTGACTCAATATTTATAGATGTACTTAGAGAAACAGGTTGGTACAATAAAGTATGGCAGGCTTTTGCAGTTCTTACAGATATGAAAAGCGTTGGAGTGGTCGGCGACGAAAGATCATACGACTATGTACTTGCCCTAAGATCTGTTGACAGTGTCGAAGGTATGACTGCAGATTGGTCAAGGATACCTTTTGAAGTACTGGAACTGGCATCAAGACGCATAGTGAACTCTGTGGACGGCGTAGGCAGGGTAGTATTTGATATAACAAGCAAACCACCTGCAACAATTGAGTGGGAGTAGGAAAAACAGGCTGTAAAGGCTTATAGAGCCGTTTTGTGACCGTTATGCTTGCAAAATGCTTGCAGATTTTAGAAATGGGTCACCTGAAGAATAATTCTTTGGATGAATTTTTGTATTTAAAAATGCTATGGGGAATGAAGTGAACCCCTTTAGTTAGACAAAATCTGACGAAAGGGGTTTTGTTATGTCAAGAAAAAGAAAGTATTCGGATGAGTTTAGACTAATGTTAGTTGATGAGTATCTCTCTGGTAAAAATGGAGGATTTAAAAGTATTGCAAGAAATATGGTATAAATCACTCCATTGTTGAACGGTGGGTTCATCTTTATGAAACTCATGGTTCTGAAGGCTTATGTAGTTCTTTAGGAAGATATAGTGGAAAATTTAAAATCTATGTTGTAGAATATATGCACATGAAAGAAATGTCATTAAGAGAAACAGCTAACTATTTCTGTATTCCCAGTGCCCCTACAGTGGCAAAATGGGAGCACATATATTATGAAGAAGGACCACAAGCCCTTCTGAAGGAAAGACGAGGACGAAAAAGCATGATAAAGAAGAAAAACCTCAAACCAAAGAAAAATGTCAATGAGAACGAAGATCTTCTGGCAGAAGTCCAGCATCTTCGCATGGAGAATGAATACTTAAAAAAATTGAACGCCTTAGTTCTACAGCGGGAAAAATCAGAACAGAAGAAAAAGTAACAGTCATTTCAGAACTAAGACAGAAACAATATTCCGTTTATTTTTGTGAAATTTCAAGGTAAAAACAAAGCTTCCATATCAGAAAGAAGTGATTATGGCTATGGGTGTATTTTAACAACCTATGGGAAAATAAAGAACAGATTGCAGGCTGAAAATATATGTATTTCTGATACGACAGTCAGACCAAGAAAAGACATATATCTATTTGATTTTGATTGTGTTAATGAGGCAATTCTAAATGCTTTAGTTCATAACGATTGGACAATTACAGAGCCACAGATTTCAATGTTTCATGATAGACTTGAGATACTTTCTCATGGTGGACTTCCTAGCGGAATGACAAAAGAGCAATTCTTTGACGGAATAAGCAAGCCCAGAAATGCCACATTGATGAGAATATTTTTAAATATGGGTCTTACTGAACATACTGGGCATGGCATTCCAACGATTGTACAAAAATATGGTACAGAAGTTTTTGAAATTGAAAGCAATTATATTAGATGTACTATTCCTTTTGAAAAAGAAGTAATGAACCAAATAGACAACAAAAATGTCGGTTTGAATGTCGGTTTGAACAAAACTGAAAAGAAAGTGATAGAACTTTTGATAGAAAATCCAAGCATAACATCAGTAGAACTTGCAGAAAAAATAGGTGTAACAAAGAGGACTATCGAAAGAACATTTAAATCTTTGCAAGAAAAGAAAATGATTGAAAGAATTGGTTCAAAGCGAGATGGAAATTGGATTGTGGTTAGGTAAATAAATTATATTTATATTCAAAAAGACTAGAAGAGTAGTTTATTCCAATATATTGTGGAGGTTATGTTGGGGATAATATTGGTAAAGCGCTTTATTTCCTTGAATATCGAGATTTTTAAAGTACTATCCGCTGAAAGATAAAATCCCTAATATTAGTTAAGAATTTCATGATGGATATATTTTTTTGACTGAGATACCGAACATTATTGCGGAGAAACTGCTAAAGATGTATGACAAAGAATCCTAATCCTGAAAATGTCAAGAAATGTATAGTCGAAAAATACTCAAAATATAAAATAACTTAGTAATGATTTCTAAGGCTGTAGATACTTTTGCTCATAGTCTGCTTGTTAAGCTACAGATTCACAGGTAAGCT
>CALMRR010000286.1 GCA_937871925.1 uncultured Petrotoga sp. | reverse complement strand
ATAATCGCTATGGGCGGAGGCTCACCGATGGATGCTGCCAAGATTATGTGGCTTATGTACGAATATCCTGAAGTAAAGTTTGAGGGTCTCGCACTGAGGTTTATGGATATAAGAAAAAGAATATATACTTTCCCTCCGTTAGGAAAAAAAGCTTTGATGGTTGCCATACCAACCACTTCGGGAACCGGCTCTGAAGTTACTCCTTTTGCGGTCGTTACTGATGATAAAACCGGAATAAAGTACCCTATAGCCGACTATGCTCTTACACCCGATATGGCTATAGTTGACCCGCAGTTTGTCATGAATCTTCCAAAAAAACTTACTGCATACGGCGGCATAGATGCTGTCACCCATGCTATAGAAGCTTACGTTTCTGTATTTGCAAATGAATTTACAAACGGTTTGGCATTAGAAGCTTTGAGACTTCTTTTCAAATATCTGCCCAGTTCGTATAAAAACGGAGCAGATGACCCTAAAGCAAGAGAAAAGGTTCATTATGCAGCCACTATGGCAGGAATGGCTTTTGCAAACTCTTTTCTCGGAGTGTGCCATTCTATGGCACATAAACTTGGCTCTTCATTTCATCTTCCTCATGGACTTGCCAATGCTCTGCTTATAAATGAGACTATCCGTTTCAACTCAACAGATGTTCCTTTTAAGCAGACTGCATTCCCACAGTATAAGTACCCTCTTGCAAAGGAAAGGTACGCAAAAATTGCCGATTATCTTAATCTGCACGGGAATACCCCGGAAGAAAAAGTTGAAAGCCTTATAACTGCCATTCAAACTCTCAAAGATCAGTTGGATATTCCAAGCTCCATAAGCGAGTGCGGCATAAACACCGATGAGTTCTACTCAAAACTGGATCAGATGTCTGAACATGCCTTTGATGATCAGTGTACTTCTGCCAACCCAAGATATCCTCTTATTTCTGAAATAAAGGCAATGTACATAGCGGCTTATTCTACAAAATAAAAGTATTTTACATTTCATTTATCAACGAAAGAGAAGTATTTGGAAAAGTCAGTTAACATATAAGAAGTATAATATCATTGTATTCAAAGAATGTGAGTTTTTTCTTTTTTCGGGAAACAAATGATGAAAAGAGGTGGAAATATGATTGAACTGTACGTATGTATGGGAAGTGCATGTTACCTCAAAGGATCGACTGACATTATAGAGATACTTAAGGAAGAGCTTCAGAAGAATAATCTTCTTGGTATCATACACATGAGAGGATCTTTCTGTCTGGGTCCATGCAACCAGGGTGTCGTAATAAAAGTAGGAAACAGGTTCTTCAAAAATGTAAGCCCGCAGAATATAAAAAGCCTTTTTGAAAATGAAATCATGCCGTTCATAAAGAATGATGCTCCTTCAGAAAGGACAAAGGATGATGATTCATATGTCTAAAAATGTTTGGGAAGTTCTTTGGGATTATGATCCGAACGGTCTGGTCGCACTTGACGAAAATATGCAGATAAAACTCGTAAATCCGGCTTTTGTTAAGCTTTTCCACCTTAATGATGTCGACGTTATAGGGCGGCACATACTTGAGTTTTTTGA
>CALMRR010000285.1 GCA_937871925.1 uncultured Petrotoga sp. | reverse complement strand
AAAGAGGGAATATACAACTATACGGTAAAGCTTTATGACGGTCAGGTGGGCGACACTTTAAAGACCTTTGACATCAAAAAGATTAAGTTCATAGTAACAAACGATAAGATTCCCCCTACAATCGATACCGGAGATTATAAAGTAATAAACGACTCCACCATAAACATAGAAAGTTTTTCCGATACGGTACCTTTAAGGTTTGGATTTAAAGAACCGCCTTCGGATGGAAATATAGGACTTTACAAAGTAAAAATAGATGTAGACGGTAAAACTGCATATGAAAAGACATTTCCCAACGGCGTATCGGAAGATTATCCTGTTGTAAATCTTGGACTTTCAAAAAGCGTTTACAGCGTCAACCTGTATGCTGAAGATCTTGCCAACAAAACTACCACCAAGGCGTATAACATAAATCTTAAAAAAATAGATATAAAAGCATCTCTCATCGCCAAAAAGGTTTCTCTTGACCAGGAGATTCAGGCATCAGAGCAGTTGGAGTACGGAGAGCGCATAAAGTTCGACTGTTCTGTGGCAAGTGATACCGTAGACCTTACCGATGGTGCTACCTTTACGTTTGTTATAAAGGATGACAGCAACGAAGGCAAAGAGATCTTCAATATGAAGCAGGTTAATCAGAGAAGCGTTACATACTCTAATTTCATGCCTCCTGAAGGGAAGAATTACTTTTCACTCCATGCGGTTGTTGAAAAAGGCGGCATAAAGTACTATGTGACCGATCAAAAAGTTCTTAATGTTCAGGATGTTGTTGCTCCGGAACTTTATAAGGCGGTTGTTACCATAGGCTCTACTCAGACCGTAATCTTTGATAAGGATAATCCTCTCAATGAGAAACCGATAAAAGAGTCGGAGATAGGTTTTAACCCGCCGCTTCTGACTGTGTTTTTCAGAGACAGGTCAAAGATAAGTTATAAACCCACAGTAAGAGTCAGCATAGATGATGTTCCCATGTCAAACTTTTCTATAGATACTTTCGATGCTAATCTTTATAGATATGTTTCTTACAGAGGGAGTATAAGCAAGACACTTGTTAAACAAACCTACACGTTCAGTATAGCAGGAGATGCAATAGAAGACAGTTACGGCAACTTCCTTTGTGATGTAAACAAGAACCCCATGCCTTATAAATTCTCTCTGACCGTTGAGTAAAGAGGGTGGAAAAATGCGTAGGAGACATCTTTTTTCATTAATAATAATATTGATTGTGGTTTTATCGGGCTGTATCTTTTTTCAGGATACAGCTTCTCCCGTTTTTTTAAATACCCCCAGTATAAAAAACTTCTCAAAGATAACCAAGGCCAACGACGATATCATCTTTGACCTTCATATTCAGGATAATTCAGGAATAAATTATGTATCAGTATATGCTGACGGAATACCGACCCCAATCGCCACGCCTATAGGAGATGGTACTCCATACAGCAAAAAGGAGTTTAATGGAGAAATATCGGTTAAAGCTCCTTATATAAGCAACTCGTATGGTCTTACGGTAAAAGTGTACGATGTAAGCGGCAATCCTCCAGCCGTAAAGACTCTGGACAGAAAGCTTTATACTCCTGATAGAACCAAACCTTCAGCGGGGACACCTGTTCTATATCCTCTGCCGGCAAGAGGTAGCGGGTACTTTGAGTTGATATCTCCGGTAAGCGATATAGGTTCAGGAATATCGAAAGTAAAGATTACCGTTGATGG
>CALMRR010000284.1 GCA_937871925.1 uncultured Petrotoga sp. | reverse complement strand
TAGACGTATGTCATCATACCGCATACTTGCGAGTTCTTATAAAACTGCACTACCCCTCTTTTGATTTCATTGTCTGAAAACATTCTCAACTGATCCTTCCAGTCGGTTTCAGACCTAATAACGTGATTATATTTTTCACAGACTTTTTTGTTATGGTATTCAATACCCTGCGTATCAGGAAAATCCATATCAACTGCCTTTATATTATCTGTTTCGGGCAGAGTTTTAAGTTGGGAGGGTGACAAAAGATACATAGCGCTGTTGGTGAAAACTTCCCATCCAGAACCTCTGTAAAAATCATAGTTAAAGGGATACAGAATTGAAAGTCCTACTGAGCGGCTGTACATAAGCTTGACACTTTCGTTTAAAAGATAACGGACTTCACCTTTTCCTCTTTTATCCGCTCTGGAACATACGTCTCCGACACCGAAAGTCTTTACAAGGTTGTTTCGAAAGTTCATCATATACGGATAGAGAATAAGTCCGGCTGCAAGACCATCATTGTCAAAAGCCCCCAGAAACTCTCTTTTCTCATGAAATATTTCCTGATGCCTTTGTTCATATATACTTTGATTCTTTGCCGTAACAGAAAAAGAAAAACCGGCCATCTTGCTGAATAGCCTATAATCATCGAGTATTCTGTACTCCATATCTGTTCTCCTTTTAAAAACCCCTCACATTACTGTGAGGGGAAATTTTATGCCTTGGCTGCGTAAGCCTTTAGTACAACTTCCAGAGCCGCAAGTCCGTCCTCTCCGGATGTAAGAGGTTTTCTTCCTGTTTTTATGCAGTCTATAAACTCTCTTATAAGATTATAATCAAACTTGATGTCAAAGTTCATCCATCCGTTCTTTTTATCGTTGCAGTAGTACTCTATCTTTTCATCAAAGGCATCTATGAAAAGGGTTCCCTGAGTTCCGACTATTCTTATGGTTACATCTCCCCAGTAAGGATGAGCCTTTGGACGTGACCAGCTTGTGTCAAGCGTCATGAAAGCACCGTTTGAGAGTTCCAGCATGAGCAGTCCGCAGTCTTCAACTTTCAGTTCATCATATATAAGTTTATCATAAAAACCTGAAACATTTGTGATTTCAGTATTCAAAAGCCATCTGACTATATCAACCACATGAACCGTATGATCAATTACCGCTCCGCCACCGCTGAGTTCTTTATCCACAAACCAGCTGCCTGGCATTGTTCCATGGTTGGTAGATGAAACTGCAAGAATATCTCCCAGAACACCACTATCAATAGTTTCCTTGGCTTTGCGGACACTGGGTGCATATCTTACAGGAAAAGCTATCTGAAGAACAACATTATTTTCTTTGCATATCTTGATCATATGCTCTGCATCATTTATGTTTACCGCTATAGGTTTCTCACAGAGCACATGTTTATGCTTAAGTGCAGCCATTTCTGTATACTTCATATGTT
>CALMRR010000283.1 GCA_937871925.1 uncultured Petrotoga sp. | reverse complement strand
TGATATACCACTTCAGAATCATACTGAGCGCCTACTCCGCTTAATGCCATTCTTTCAGCTTGAGGAACCCCAAGCTTTTCAAAAGTATCTTTAATTTCGAGCGGAACGTCATCCCATGATGTTGCCTTCTTATATCTTGGATGAATATATGTGACTATCTTGCTCAGGTCCACATCGGAAAGATCAACTCCGAAGTTAGGCTCATGCCATGTTTCATATATTTTAAAGGCATTGATCCTTTGTTCAAGCATCCATTGCGGTTCCCTCTTGGATTCAGAAATCTCCCTTATTATACTTTCATTAAGCCCTGGTATAACCATAGATTTTGCGGCTTGTTTATTTCTGAAATCATACTTTTCCTGACCTTTTTGTAGATCGTATATCATACCTTGAATATCACTCATGTGCATCACCTGCTTTTACGAAGTTGTAACCTTTTTCTTCAATTTCTTTTGCAAGACAGGCTCCTGATGTTGTAACAATCTGCCCATCTAAATACACATGAACAAAATCCGGAATAACATAGTTAAGAATTCTCTGATAATGAGTTATAAGCAGCACGGCTGTTTTTTCGTTTTTTATTTTTGTTATACTTTGCGCAACTACTTTCAACGCATCAATATCCAAACCGGAGTCTATTTCATCAAGAATCGCAAGTTTAGGAGAAAGAATGCCCATCTGAAGTATTTCTCCTTTCTTCTTCTCTCCACCGGAAAAACCAACATTAGTGTATCTCTGAAGAAATTCATCACTTAATGTAAGATCTTTAGCATAGTCAGAGATTCTTGAGCTTAATTTTAAAACCGTTATATCGTCTTCCGTTTTCACATTTCTGTATGAATTTATTATGAACTGTCTCATCTTTACACCATCAATTTCTTCGGGCATCTGAAATGACATAAAAAGACCTAACTTGGCTCTTTCATCCGTAGAGAGTTTTTTTATTGATCTGCCCATAAAAAGTATCTCACCGTTTGTAACCTCATATTTTGGGTTTCCCATTATTACATTAGCAAGAGTAGATTTTCCTGATCCGTTAGGCCCCATCACAGCATGAGTTTCTCCTTCACTTATCGAAAGATTTATGCCTTTGAGTATTTCCCTGCCATCTTCTTTTATACTAGCCCTGAGATCAAAAATTTCAAGAATTTTAGACATTTTTAATTCCTCCTATTTTTATCTTATTTTATTAATTCTACCATATTTGTCTTATTTATGTCAATAACTTTTTTGATAAAGAGACGAGATACTGATTCTTAATTTGGTTAGAAAGTTTTTTCATTGATAGATTTGGTATTTTCATACCAAAATGATATAATTCCTACTGAACAGCTTTTAAGGAGGTGTCTGATGGGATTTTTTGATGAGTTGAAAAAAGGACTCAGTAAGGCTAAAGAAGCAATTTTTGATAATATAAAATCAATTTTTAAAACTAATAAACTGGACCAGCAAACCCTCGATGAACTACAGGAACTCCTTATAATGTCTGATATGGGAATGCAGAGTGCAGATAATATACTATCGGCTTTGAAGCAAAGATACATACAGGGAGAAGATGCTCTCAAGATTCTGCGTGATATAATGGCAGAGAATCTCAGCTGTCAACCTATTAATCTTTCGCCATCAAAAAAGCCTTATGTAATACTTGTAGTAGGAGTTAACGGAAGCGGAAAAACCACATCCATAGCTAAACTGGCAAAGTTATATGCTCAGTCGGGTAAATCTGTTGTTCTTGCCGCCGGAGATACTTTCAGGGCAGCCGCTATTGAACAGCTTAAAACATGGGGTGAAAGAACCGGAGCTACAGTAATTGCCCATCAAAATGGTTCTGATGCTGCAGCTGTTGTCTATGATGCCTTGGTTCATACTAAATCAAAAGGCAAAGATATTTTGATCATTGATACCGCTGGTAGGCTGCATAATAAGAGCAATCTTATGGATGAATTGAAAAAAATAAAAAGAACTATCGATAAAGAACTTTCCGGTGGACCGGATGAAGTGATTCTTGTGCTTGACGGTACAACAGGTCAAAACGGAATAGTTCAGGCCCAGGCTTTTAAAGAGGCTGTTGATATAACAGGAATAATAATAACTAAGCTTGACGGTACTGCCAAAGGAGGAATTGCATTTGCAATAAACACCGAGCTTCATATTCCGGTTAAGATGATCGGTATCGGCGAAAAGGCAGACGATCTGAAGGTATTTGATCCAAAGGCATATTGTAGCGCTCTTTTAGGTATGGAGGAGTCTGATGGCTGATTTTTGGAAGGATATAATTAAATGTCCTTTCTGTTCCAACGAATATTCTTTTATTAATGTAAAATCCAGTGCAGTAAAAGTAGAAAGCTATGATGCTGATCTTAAACCTAACTATAAGGGGATAAATCCTTCTTTATACGGAGTAGTCTCTTGTCCAAAGTGCAAGTTTTCTTTTCTTGTAAAAGACAAGGATACTCTGTTAAAAAACTTAAATCCATCACGGACATCGAAAATTCATGATTATCTTGACAGTATTGACGAAGAGGATAGATTTGAGATTAACAATTCGGAGAATAAATCTCTTACTTTCTATGAAAAACAGCTTGTAGTCAGTTCTGAAATATATGCTATCATGGAAAAGCCTTTTGAGGTAGCAAGATTACTTCTGCGTTTAGCATGGTCTTACAGAGAAAAAAAAGATGACTCTAAAGAACTCAAAATTCTTATTGATGTAATGAAGATTTGTGAACGTTCTTTTGAAAAAGCCGTATCAGATAACGATGCCATATTTTCTCTTTTTTTTCAGGGCTATGTAAATTATAGACTAGGAAATAAAAAGCAGGCAATCATCGCTTTCGATAAATTAGTTTCAAAGTATAAAAACTCTCGGAATCAATATATAAAAGCAGCTAAAACCATCAGGGGGGAAATAAAGTGAAGAAGGGCATGATTTTTTTTGTTATTTTGATATTTTCTGTATTCGTACTAAATGGTTGTGCCTTGTTTCAGACACCCCCAGCAGCATCTTTACCTGAACCGGGAACAAAAATCGCCACGGTTGTTACATATCAGGTTATAGACTCGGATAAGTACGTTACTAAAGAAGAGTACCAGCTTGTTTTAAAAGAGCTTGCCAAAAAAAATGATTTTGAAAGCATCAATCAGAGTATTTTATCCTTTAATTCAAGGCTGATATCTCTAGAAAGCAAAATAAATGATCTCGCAGTAAAATCTTTAGAACTTGCAAATAGGCTAGATATAATGAACGTAAATATTTCCCAGAATTCTTTCCGGGATACAATAAACAGTATTAAAGACAGTTACCTTATAATGGAAAGACGTATTAATCTGCTTGAAACTTTTATTTTTGAAACAAAGGATGCTTCTTCCGATGTGAACAAAGATATTGCAGATATATACCGCAGAATTGAAAAAAACAGCACTGATACTGCTCTGCTTGCCTCAAAGGTAGCCGCCTTGGTTTCAGCTATTCCTTCAGAGACATCAAAATATCAAATACAGCAGTCTCCTGCCGTTTATTCTTTCGAAGATTTTAAAGCAAGTACAAACAAGTCCATAGAAGATATAAATACAAGGTATGAAGAGCTTTATGTAAACATGAACTTACTTGAAAAAACTCTGCTTAACCTTGATGCTGCCTTTAAAAACTATAAACCGGAAGTTCCGGCTCCTATAATACAGTATATAGAAGTTCCGGTAGAAAAAGATACTCAGCAGCAGAAAAGTACTCTTCCCCCCAAAGTTGTTTTACCTGACTCTTTATTACAAAGTTTAACTTCAAATGTTCAACCTGACAGTAATTCTTCTGGATCTTACGACAGAAATAATGAAATTGATGCTCTTATAGAGTCTGTAAACACTATAAACGGAAAGATTATTGAACTTGAAAATGAGATCAAAAAGTCAAACAGTTATCTCTTGCAGAACGGTAATATAGCTCAGATGATAAGAGATGAAATAGCTAAAATAGATTTCTCTCCTTATGTTGGTGAAACAATAGACATCCAGACAGAACAAGCTGTTTCCAAGCTCTTCTACAAATCTCAGTCTGAAAATATCCTTAAGGTTCAAAATCTTGAAAAAAACATTTCTGAGCTTCAATCAAAGTATAGCTCCATTTCAAATCAGTTTGAATCTATTCTTTCAAAGCCTGTTACAAACTTTGATGAGCGTATGAATACCAAGGTATCGGAGCTTGAAAAAAGAGTAAATATCGCCTTAATGAGTCTCAGCGATGCAGAGCTGAAAGAAATTTTTGAAAGTACGGATCAATTTGTGTATACTTTAAAAAGTGGAGATACACTGAGCGCTATATCCCAAACCTTTGGATTGGGACAAAATGGAGTTGAAATTCTTACTGCCGCCAATAAGATTACAAATCCAAATACTTTGAAAGTTGGACAGAAGATAATTATTCCTGTAGACAGCGTTGAAAAGTATATAAAATGGCCTTTAAAAACAACCATGCCTTCGAATTATGAACGAATTGTTGTCAAGTTTGGCCAGCGCATATCGGTCGGTACTTCTACAGGTATAGGAATACTACCTTTGAGCAATGAAAAGATATATCCCATACTGCCGGGTAAAGTTATTGACAGCGGCAAAAGTCAGAACGATACATTTTATGTGAAGGTTGATCACGGAAATTCTTTGGTCACAGTTTATTCTAACCTTGTTTCATTAAGTGTTTCATTATCATCAATGGTCACTACGGACACTTCACTGGGAACTGTTAAAAAAGATAAAATGGTAACAATAGAACTTTGGAAATCCGGTGAACCTAAAGATCCGCTTAAGCTCTTTTTCAAGTCATTGGGCACATTCATGGCTACTTTTTACACCGAATGGGACGACAGACTTATATACTATCCTGCATTCAGATTGACCAAATCTGGAGTTGTTCCTACAAACTTCCAAACGATTGCGGCTGATCCAAATGTACTCCCTCTGGGAACAGTCGTCTATATTCCAAAGTATACAGATATGCCTAACAACGGTTTTTTTGTGGTGGAAGATACCGGAGGAAAGATAATCGGAAATAGAATCGATGTATATATAAATGATGTAAGACAAGCATTTACAACAGAAGATGTCGAACTATTCATCGTAGGTAAAAAACAGGAGGGATGAAATGGGGCTGACTGTAAAAAGTAGTTATGCTCTCAGAGCTTTATATGAACTTTGTATCCTAAATAACGAAGGAAAAGAAAAGGTATCTATAACTGAACTTTCAAGAAATCAAAACATTCCCCGTGATTTTCTTGAAAAAATATTCAGCGAACTGAGAGAAGCTGATATTGTTGACTCTTTAAGGGGAAGGTACGGCGGATATGTTCTGAAAAAAAAGCCTTCTGAAATACGGCTGAGCGAAATAGTAGCAGTACTTGATAAGCCACTTCAGGCATATGACTGCATAACCGATAGTTGTAAAAGAAACGTTAACTGCGCAGTAGAGTTTGTATGGAGGAGAGTTTACAACGCTATGATGATAGAACTGGATAGAATAACCCTTCAGGATATTATTGATTATGGCACAAATATAGAAAAACACGGCGGTGAGACTTCTGAGTAAAAATAAAGTTCTCCTGCTTATGAGCGGAGGTGTTGATAGTTCTGTTGCTGCATACTTACTTAAAGAAGAAGGCTATGATGTTGTTGGTCTTCATTTCAAAACTGTACCCGATAAGTTTTTCGAAGTTACCCCAGAAAAAAAC
>CALMRR010000282.1 GCA_937871925.1 uncultured Petrotoga sp. | reverse complement strand
ACCTCTTTTAAGTTTTTTTTCGCATGAGCAGAGTATAATAAATTATGCGATGGAGTACGGCTATATTAGACTTTTTTTTCTTCCTATAATGTTTTCCTCGTATACTGTTAATACAGCATTAAGATGTATTGGAGACGCAAAGACTCCAATGGCTATAATGATTATTGTAAGTATAATGAATATGGTGCTTGATCCTTTGTTCATGTTCAAAATAATACCTGGAACTTCAATACCTGGGCTTAATCTTGGTGTTTTCGGAGCGGCACTTGCTACTATCATAACTCAGACAACGGCTTTTTTAATAGGTTTTTATGTTCTTTTCAGCGGAAAAGCTGGGATAAAGCCTTCTATAAAAGGATTATTCAAGCTCGATAGAGAGCTTGATATAAAGCTCATCACAATAGGTTTGCCTAGTGGAATGGAAGTTTTTATGAAAAATATCTTTAATGTGGTATCTTTAAAATTTGTTTCAATGTTTGGTACTGCAGCAGTTGCTGCCAGTGGATTTGCTTCTAAAATTTTTGGTATGGGATTTATGCCTCTTATAGGTCTTTCAATCTCAGGTTCGGCAATAGTCGGACAGGCTCTTGGGAATGAAGATGTAAAACTTGCTAGAAGAGCCTCAAATATCTCCGGAAGAATAGGGGTAGCAATAATGGCATGTTTTACATTTTTTTCGGTTTTATTTGGACAGCAGATAATAGGAGTTTTTACAAATGATGCTCAGGTTATAAAATATGGCGCGGATTTTTTGAATTATGGATCTTTTGGATTGATTTTTTTAGCATACAGCTTTGGTATAACAGCAGCATTTTCTGGTTCTGGATATATGCTTCCCGTCTTTGTTTCAAGCACCGTTTCACGTTGGGCGGTACAACTCCCAGTAATGGTTATGGGCGTATATCTTTTTAAAGATATCTTTTGGGTATGGCTTGCATGGATGCTCGGGGATGTTTCAGAGCTGGCAGTTAATTATATTTTCTATAAAAAATCACAATGGTATAAGAAGAGAGTTCATTAAAAATCCCGGCATTTTATCTATGCCGGGATTTTTTCACATTAATTCAAGAGCTCTGAAGATTGCTGTTATAAGTTCCTGACCTGTTATCGGTTGCTTGGGTTTGTATGTGTTTTGAGTAACAGGAATTATCTTTGATGCATATAATAACATGCTGTACGCTAAATACTCCTGAGATATTTCTTCTTGGTCAGTGAAGATCGTACCGAATATTTCCGGGCAGTTGGCATAAGGCTTTAAGTTTAGAAATTTGCCTATTATTCCGGACATTAATTCTTTTGTGAGAACAGCATCCTGAGACATGTTTAATTCTTTCGCATATAAAGGATCTTTAAATATGTTGTATTCTGAGTTTATACCGGCCAGTTTTATGTTTTTTAAGTTAGTTACTGCTGAAAGAACTTTAAGTGCATCGTGAATGGTTATCGAATTATTAAGAGCCTTGATGAATTCATAGTCGATTAAGTTATTATCGTATAAAATTTGAGCTGTATGGCTTATGCTTTCAGGAAGTTTATTGTTGGAACTCCATGTAGTCTCTTTTACTACATAACCATTTGGATTTATAAGTTTACCATCTGTTTTAAGGTATATCTCGGAATAAGGAATAACTGTATATACTGCAAAGGTTTTTGGTTGTATATACTCTCCCCAGTAGTTGTAACTCGGACTTTTGGTGAGATAAAGGCCAAAGCTTCTTTCGGCAGAGAGTATTGAAAAAGCTTCTTCCTGAGATATAAGCGCTTCAGATGTTTCAATATCAAACTTCGAGCTATAGGATAAGTTTATGTAAAGACATTGAAGGGTGTGCTTATCTAATCTGATAATAAGACTATCAGGACCGAAGATTACGCCATTTTTCAAAATTCTTTTAAAATCTATTACATAACTTTTATCGTCGGATGATATATAAAAAGGCTTAAAATCATTCTGAATCGATAATGACTTAAGAATTTCTTCTGATCTTTCAAGTGCTTGGCTCGATGTCTTTAATGGAGCTTCTCCATTTAAAGGAAAAGAGCTGTAGTACAGATTCTTAATTTTTCTATATATTGCATCAATACTTATGTTTGCATTTGCATGGTGTGATGAGTGCTGATCATAGATGCTAATATTCCAAATGCGCTCATCTGGAAGACCCGAGTAATTTACTTCATAATCTATGTTCATAAATACATTTAGAGTACTGTTGAAAAAGTTTTTTGTGAAGTGAAGTGCTTCTTCCTTGGTCATAGGCGTTTTAAGAGCTGTACTTTCAAAATGAACTTCATTTTTTACAGAATAAACAGTTGAATCGCTACTATAAAGCAGATTTATTTCATCTCCATACTCATCAATCAACATACCGTTTATTGAATCTATTTTAGGAATGTTAGAGTTGAAAGTTGGGAAATCATAACATAAAATGTATTTGGTTACTCCTTCATCGTCATTCCAAAAGGATTTCACAGTAGGAAGTACCATAATTTTTTTCTGAAATTCTTTTTCTGCCTGTAAAGAGGTAATTTTTTTTGTGTGAATCATTGAGTCATCAAAATCTGACCAATTATAGTTAAAGCTTTGTATCAGACCGTCAGAAGGATCAATCGATATAGTTATACCATCCTGGCTGAAATCAGGAAGAAATCTAATACTTTCTATTATACGCGGAAATGCAAAATCATAGTAAAGATGCACTTGATTTTTTGAATATGAACTGTTCTCCGGGAGAGTATACTCCATGTTAAACTTCTGTTGATCATAGAGTCCTATCTTTTTTAAAAATACTATTGCTTTTTCATAAGCTTGCTTACGTGTAAATGAAGGTAAAAACCTTTTGGTAGTGCCGTTGAAATAGTACCGTCTGAGAGTACCGGTATCGGCATCAATCTCGGCACTAAATGAATAGAAATCCGAGTAAATATTCCATACGTTTGCATCCGAATCATAAGCCTTTTGAATATTCAGAGTTATTCTTTTGGAGTCAGTATAGCCAAAGACATCCTTTAAAAAAGATAGCACGGAAGTCTTTGAGAAAAAAGGTTCTTCGTTAAGAACGGAAAAAGGGAAAGCAGAGATACAGATCAATAGTAGCAAAGATACAAAAAAAAGTTTTCTCATGAGCCACCTCTTCAATATGAAAGAATTTTAAATCTGAAAACACCCATAAAGTATTTATTTTGATATGACGGTAGCCAAGAAGGGTCGGCGAAAAACATATCTTCAAGTCTAACTATTCTAAGTTCTCCCCCTCTCTCATCTACTGGGCCTGTGTGGTAAAGAATATAGCTTTCGGTATTATTCCGCAAGTATACCATTATATGATAAGGAAATTCTGGGTCTTCGGGGTGAAAAAAACCGATAACATCACCGGATTTTGCTGCATATATATCTTTGGAAACGAAAACCGTATTATATTCCAAAATATGCCTTGCAGAAGCAAAAACCGAAAAATCTGCTGAAATTTCATCATACGAATACTTATTATTATTGATTTTGAAGAGAAACTGTTTTAGAGCAGGAACATTAGGATAGTTATAATTCTGTACATCTTCAAAGACTATACCACTGTAGCTGCTCTGTTCTATCCATATTGGATCATGTTTTTTCAAGGCTTCTTTATATGCGTATCTGACAAGTCCTGCGCAGTCAGAGTAACTTTCAGGAAGAATTGTACTATGATTTACAACTACGTTAAGTATAATTGATGTGAACCAGTTCCTAAAATTCTCGGAATCATCATAATCTAGTTCGGCAACGTCGGGAAAACCGTTTCCGTTAAGATCAAGCCTGTAAAAACGTTCATTCTGGTTAATTTTTATTTGGAGTGTAAATATGAAAAAAATAAGTATAAGTGTAACTAAAATAATTGAAAGTAAAGAAATTGTTTTAAATAAATTCATATTTTTTTCCTTCTGTCATTAAGAAATTTGTGTATATTCCCTTCCCAGATATTCATAAAAGTCAGATAGTACTCTTTATACTCAGGAGTAAGGTCTTTCTGTTCAAGATAAAAAATAATAAACCCTTCTTCTTCTGCATGGGTTAAGTCAAAGTAATTGTGAAGATAAAAATGCATGACTTCATGTGCCAAAGTCTGATAAAAGATCTCCCTTTTAATAAGCTTGGAAAAAGGGACAGTAAATATAGAATTCATCTCAGGGATAAAAGCCGCTCCGTAGTAGGAATATTCAAGGGATGTAATATCATAAAACTCCAGATTGCTTGAACATTCTGCCACAGTAATACTTTGTGAAGATATAGAGGATATTTTCAGGAAATCGGATATCTTTCTGAAAAAAATATTATCCGGAAAATCCTGTGGAAAAGAAAAGTAGTTAAGTCCCAAGAGAGTTGTAAAGCAAAACAAAAATGAAAAAAAAGAAGCGATAATGTTTTTTTTCATTTTAAAAATGTAATTTGTCCTTTAGACCAGGTAAAAAATTTCTTCCGACCTTCAGTGATGATTTAGCTTTATCGCTTAGCTCTACAGAGTATTCACTAAGGAACCATTTTTTAAGCCTTTCAATCTTTGAAATTGACACAATGTAGCTCTTGTGTATTCTAAGGAATACTGATGGATCAAGCAGTTCTTCAAGATTTTTGAGAGTATTGTCATAGTAATACTCTTTATCGTAGGTACACAAAAAAACATATTTATCTTCAGCCTTAAAATAAAACACATCCTGTTGATTTAGAATAAGGATTTCATCTTCAAGCTTTATAGAAAATCTAGTAAGATACTTTTCCGAGTTCATATATTTTTTTATTATATCAATAACGTTATCTTCAAGAGTTTTATTAGACTGTATGACTTTATTTACAGCAGATTGAAGTCTTTCAAGAGAAATAGGCTTTAAAAGGTAGTCTACCGCATTTTCTTCAAAAGCTTTTATGGCATATTCCTGATAGGCAGTAATAAAAATTATCTTTGGTCTGTATTCTAGGGCAGATATAACTTCAAAGCCATTCTTGCCTGGGAGGTTTATGTCCATAAAAACCAGTTCAGGTCTAAGCTTGTTTATTTCAGAAACAGCTTGGATACCGTTATCCGCCTGTCCAATAATACTTATTTCCTGTATTTCTGAGAGCAAAGTTTTAAGTCGTGAAAGCGAGTGAGGTTCATCCTCAACAACAAAAGTTTTCATTATCATAAATCAGGCCTCCTTATAAGGAATTATTATAGTTACATCGGTTCCTGAATCGTTCATAGAATGGTTTTTTATTTCAAAAGTAAACTTATTTTTATAAAGTATTCCAAGTCTTTCTTTTACACTTGAAGTTCCGTATCCCTGTTTTAAATTATTTTCCTTAATTCCGACACCAGTATCAGATACAGATATTATCACGTTGTTTTCTTTTTTTTCTATTGTGACAGTGATTTTTCCGCCTTCCGGTTTTGGTCCTATGCCGTGTATAACAGAGTTTTCTACTATAGGCTCTATTATCAACGGAGGGATTTTAAGAGTAAGAATATTAGGGTCAATGTTAAGTTCATAGTTAAGTCTGATTCCCATGCGTATTTTTTCTATTTCTAGATAACTCTTTACCAGTTCAATCTCTTCGCTTACAGAAAAAAATTGTTTATCTGCAAGATAAAGTATTTTCCTATATATATTGGAAAGGTTAAGTACAACAGTTTCAACTTTTCTAGGTGATTCATAAGCAAGTTCAATTATGGAGTTGAGAGTATTAAATAGAAAATGAGGATTTATTT
>CALMRR010000281.1 GCA_937871925.1 uncultured Petrotoga sp. | reverse complement strand
TGAGTTGGACTAACATGCAGGAGTCTCTTCTTAGATACGTTAACGATAAAAATAAAAATTTTGAATCTTTATGGGTGTCTGATCTTAAGGGTGACTTTACTTCAACCTCAGGCAGAACAGGAAATATCTATTCTGCGGAGTACTTTGAAGCGGTAGCTAAAAAGAATTTAGAGGTTTTTATTACCAATGTGATGTTCTCGCAGGAGACTAAAGAGCCTATATTTATTGTGACTAAGAGCATTATTAATGATAAAAAGGAGCTAATAGGAGTATTGGGGGCCAACGTGCTTATTGATAAGGTCTCTGAAATTGTAGGCAGTATAAATATAGACAACAGCGGATACGGATATATAGTGGACGGAACCGGTATGGTTCTTGCCCATCCCAAAAAAGAAGTAGTTCTAAATATGAATCTTCTTAAAGGAACCCAGCTTGGTTACAAAGGTCTTGAAGATATAGGCCAGCGGATGATTGAAGGAAAGGCAGGGATGGGAATAGCCACTCTCACAGACGGAACCAAAAACGTTACATTTTTTTCACCGGTTCCCTATGCTCCAAACTGGGCACTAGCAGTTGCTGTACCGCAAACATATCTGTACAGGACGTCAAATGCACTTGCAATGACTCTTATACTTCTCATACTGGTTCTTATAGTCATAAGCATAGGTCTGTCGGTTTTTATAGGAGGAACAATAGCCAATCCTATTAAAAAACTTATGAAAAAGATAGATACCTTTGGATCAGGAGATCTTACAGTCGACTTTGAGCTTAAGCAGAAGGATGAGGTAGGAAAGATAGCCTCGTCGCTAAAGAGTATGGCAGCCTCACTTAAACAGGCAATGTTCAGTATTCAGGAAGCTTCGGGACAGATGCAGTCCTCGTCATCTGATCTGGCTGCTATTGCCGAAGAAACCAGCGCAACGAGTGAGGAGCTTTCCTCTCAGGTTGAAAGCATATCTTCAAATTACTCTCAGACAAACCAATCAATCGCAGAGGTAAAGGAAGCTGTAGTACAAGTGGCCAAAAATT
>CALMRR010000280.1 GCA_937871925.1 uncultured Petrotoga sp. | reverse complement strand
TTCTCAAAGTTCTTGGAGAGGAACTTTAATAACTACTACTTTTTATTATACGAGGGGAAAGTATAAGTGAAACTCTGAATATTCTTTCAGTTGACAGCTCCTCTATTCCTGCTCAGATGCGAGAGTCCGGCCGCTACGACAACTTCCTTTTTGATTATTCACGCGATATTATAAAAAAAGGGGAGTACACTTCCTTTAAACCTGTTGAAAGAAACGGCTATGGTGGATATGAAGGTTATGGCACAAAGAAAGATACTCTCTTAAAAAGACTTGAGCATTCACAGAAAAATAATCTTCCTCCTATAATAAGGGCTCATGCGGGACCTTATCTCCAAGAAAGTGAGAAAGCAGTAAAATTGTTTTACGAATGGTGCGAAGAACTTGGAAAAGCAGGTATGCTGGACGTTCTTTCTATAGGCTCTTCTCAATTGACCCAGTCTCACTTCGGACAGGACTGGCAGGATCTTCCGAACGGCGGAGGAGTTCCGGTAAATTCGATTCAGGAGTACTCTAAAATATGGGAAAGTTCACGTCCCATGCTGGTAAGAACCTATGCTGGAACTAAAGATCTTTTAAAACTGGCAATGATGTACGAGGATACTATCAATATTGCATGGCACGCGCTTTCTCTATGGTGGTTCAGCCAGATAGACGGCCGAGGTGGAAACGGAGTTTATGAAAATCTTAAAGAACATATTCAGACCATTCAATATGCAGCTTTGACCAACAAGCCCTTTGAACCTAATGTCCCGCACCATTTTGCATTTAGGGGAGCAGATGATGTGACTTACATAGTATCGGCATATCTGGCTGCCATGACTGCAAAAAAGAACGGCATAAAGCATCTGATCCTTCAGAATATGCTAAATACACCAAAGTATACATGGAATATAGCCGATCTTGCAAAATCAAGAGCTATGCTTGAGCTTGTAAGAAGCCTTGAAGATGAGGATTTTAAGGTCACTCTCCAGACAAGAGCAGGTCTTGATTATTTTTCTCCTGATCCCGAAAAAGCAAAAATACAGTTGGGAGCCGTTACCGCTCTTATGGATGACATACAGCCTCAGGATCATCATAGTCCGGAGATAATACACGTGGTCAGTTACAGTGAAGGGTATGGTCTGGCGGATCCTCAAGTTATAAATGAATCTATAAAAATAACTCTTCATACGCTCCAAGAGTACAGGAAGCTTAAAAAAACCGTATCTGTTATGAAAGAGTTCGGACTTTCTGAAATTGACCGACGAAAAGATTCGTTATTGCAATCGGCAAAGAAAATAATATCCACCATGCAAGAAAATATACCCAACCTTTACTCGGTTTCAGGTCTTTATACAGCCTTTGCTTGCGGGTTTCTTCCAGTACCTTATCTTTACCTTCAGAAGGAAGAGTTTGAGTATGCCAGGGCAGTAAAGACTAAAATAATGAACGGTTCTGTAGTAAAAACAGATGAATATGGGAACACTATGACAGATGAGCAGTTTCTTGACTATGCAAAGTCCAATATATCAAAAATTCAGATTCAGTCTTTGATGAGATGGGGGGATAATTTTTGAAAATAGCCGTTGTATACGATACCGATACATATGAACAAAAGAAAAACATGGTGACGGCAGTAAAAAATGCCCTGTTAAAAAAATATGATGCCACTGAGCTTGCATTTGATGAAAATTTCATGTATGAGATAAAAAAATACGACATGGTTTTTAATCTTTCGTCTTCAGGAGGTCGAGAGTCAAGACAGATGCATGTTCCAGCAATACTTGACATTATGGGAATACTTCATACCGGTCCGGGATCATATACGCATGCTCTATGCCTGAATAAAACAGTTACAAAGATCATCCTTAGACAGAACGGTATTCCCACTCCGTTAGAGGTAAAGCAGCAGGATGTTTTTGCTCACCGTTGGGAAGAAGGTACGGGTTTTATAGTTAAGCCCGAAAGGGAAGGCAGTGCAAAA
>CALMRR010000279.1 GCA_937871925.1 uncultured Petrotoga sp. | reverse complement strand
CAAATCAGTTTTATATAACTGGGCTGCCGAAATAGATAAGTTTTCAGATATGAGTTGGCATATATACGGCCAGGGGAAAAATATCAGTCCCGATACCAGGATCATAATTGCAACCTACAGCGCTTTAAGAAACAGTGAAGAGCTTCAAAGCAAAGAGTATAATTTTATTGTGCTTGATGAAGCACAGTATATAAAAAACAGTTGGACTCAGACATCAGAAACTGTAAAAAGTCTATCTGCCGAGCATAAGTTAGCTTTAACCGGAACTCCCATAGAAAACAGCATAATGGACATATACAGTATCTTTGATTTTCTTATGCCGGATTTTTTAGGTGAAGAAAAAAAATTTCTGCAGACATGTGTGCAGCAGGAAGGCAAGAACCATATTGCTTCAAAGATAAAGCCGTTTGTGATAAGAAGAACCAAAGAAGAAGTTCTTAAGGATCTGCCCCAAAAAAACATTCAGAGTGTCTACGTCAGCATGGAGGAGAAACAGGAAGAAATTTATGCCGATCTTCTTGCTCAGGCCAGATATAAACTCAAGTCTATAAATAATGAGTCTGAAATAAAATTTTCTGCTCTTGAGCTTCTTCTAAGACTTCGGCAGGCGGCGTGCCATCCTAAGCTTCTTTTTCAATGGTATCAGAACAGTTCCGGAAAGTTTGAAGAGTTTAAAAGTATTACCAATACGGTTATACAAAGCGGTCATAAAATTTTGGTGTTCTCGCAGTTTGTAAGCATGCTGGATATTATGGAGAGGTACCTTGATGAGGCAAAGATAAAATATTTTACCATAACCGGCAGTACTGAAAATCGGGCGGAGGTATGTGAGAAGTTCAATAACAGCAATAACACCCGCATACTGCTGTGCAGTCTCAGGGCAGGCGGGACAGGTCTTAACATAACAGGTGCCGATTATGTTTTACATTATGATCCCTGGTGGAACCGTGCCGTGGAAAATCAGGCCACTGACAGGGCTTATCGCATAGGGCAGACAAAAAATGTTTTTGTATATAGATTTATAACCAAAAACAGTGTTGAAGAAAAAATCGAAAAGCTTCAAAACAGCAAGCAAGAGATTTCAAATGCTTTCGTGCCGGAAAACAATATTCTTCAAAATCTAACGAAGCAAGAGATAACAGAACTTTTTGAAGATTAATAAAAAGGAGTAAATACTATGAGTCTGTTGATTCTGAATCTTAACCCTGGATATGACAGGTGGATAATATTCAGCAAAGAGCCGGAGCTAAAAAAAGTCCAGCGCGGAGATAAGGTGGTATCGTACTGCGCGGGCAAAGGACTGAATATGTCAAGGGTATTGAAATCTCTTGGATACGAGGATTACCGTTGCATAAACATAATAGGCGGCCATGTGGGAAGTATAATAAGACTAAAAAGTACAGAGGAAGGACTTAATCCTGTTTTTTGGGGTATCTCTGATGAAAGCAGGGTAAATACCGCTCTGGTTTATGAAAACCGCAAGGAAATGATTATGATAAATGAACCTGGTCCGTTTATGAGCAGAGATGAGGTGGAAAGCTTCAAAGAGTTTTTCAACACCACACTTAAGAAGGAACACGAGGTTGTTCTTTCAGGCAGTGCGCCAAGAGGATTTGAGGCCGAAGATATCTTTCAGATGCTGCACAGCGCTAAAAAATCCGGAGCTAAGGTCTATGTGGATATTGCCGGCAGATGGCTTGAAAAAGCCGCACTGACATCTCCGGATCTGATCAAGGTCAACAATGATGAGTTTATAAATGCCTTTGGAATTGATGGGAGCGATATCCCCAAAGTAAGTGCTTTTCGTAAAGAACATAGTATAAAAGAGCTTATAATAACTTTTGGAAAGGAAGGCTGCATAGCTTATGCAGATAAGATTTTCAAAGCTGTCCCCAAAAAAACTTACTCAGACTTTGCAGTTGGTTCGGGCGACTCTTTTTTTGCCGGCTACTTATTTGAAAGCAAAAGGACAGCAGACATAAAGACCAGGCTTATCACAGCTACGGCATGTGCCGTTGCGAATACTCTGAGATACGGTGCAGGTTTTTTCAATCTTGATGAGTATGAGCAGCAGAAGCAGAATGTTGAGGTAACGGAGGTTTAAGATGCAGTCCTGTTTTCTGGGAGTGGATATCGGTACGACCGCAATGAAAATTCTTGTAGTCGGACAAGACGGTAATACTATTGGATTGTACAGAGAGGATACCCCCAAAAAGATTATAGAAGGTATCACTTTTCTTGATTTGAGAAGAATCTACGAGTACTTTCTGCAGATATATTCAAAGATAAAGAACGGATATAAAATTCTGGGAGTAAGCTGCGCAAGCATAAGCGAATCGGTTATTCCGATAAGAAATGCAAAAGCTTTGACAGACCCTCTCATATGGTATGAGGAATGTACACTTTCGTACAAAGCCTCTTTCGGAGAAAAAGCAGAAGCACTGTCCGGGTATAATGTATCAGGGTTTGAAAACGAACACATATTTTCATTATATAAGATACTTTGGACTAGGGATAGAATTAAACCGCAGACGGTTGACTTTTGGATTCCGCTCAGTTCATACATTCCTTTTATGATGACGGGAAAAGCGGTATGGGATATAACCCAAGGCTGCAGGTCATACATGATGAATGTTCATAAAAGAGCATGGAACAAAGAGCTTGCTGATTTTTTC
>CALMRR010000278.1 GCA_937871925.1 uncultured Petrotoga sp. | reverse complement strand
CAGTCTCACTCTTATGAGTTATCATCTGCCGCTGGATATGAATATTCCTTATGGAAACAACATATCAGTCCTGAAAAAGCTAAAGTTGAAGTATCTAAAGACTATTGGCTTTGGAATGATCGGCGTATATGAGAAGCCTATTTTCTTTAATGATTTTGAGAAAAATTTATATGAGACTTTTCCTCGGTCAGAACTACAGATTTACAGAAATACAGAAATGATTTCAACTGTCGGAATTGTAACCGGTGACGGAAGTGGGGAAATTGAGCAGTATGAAGGATTGGTTGACACTTTTATAACCGGATCAGAAAAAGAATATACTCGAAACTGGGTAAAGGAAAGCGGTATGAACTTTATAAATGCGGGTCATTATAATACTGAAATTTTTGGTATTTCAAATATTGCGAATCAATTAAAAATAGAATTTGAAGCTGAAATAATATTTATTGATGTTCCAAATAGTTTGTAAGTATGATAAAAAACAAATCGTTCAAGTATTGTATACGGAGGCAGAAATGAACGGACATGAACTTCTTTATGATGTAAAGTACTACGAAGTAGATTATAAGAAAAGAGTACTTATAACCAGTGTAATGAATTACTTTCAGGATCTTGTAGTGAAAGACAGCGAAAAAAAGCAAATAGGCCTTGATTTTTTAAAAAAGCGTGATATGGCATGGGTTATTGCCAAATGGGATATAGAGGTTAAAAAATATCCTTCATTTAAAGATACTTTGTTGGTAAAAACAATTCCGGTTGCTCTCAAGAGCTTTTATGCACACCGTCGTTTTGAAATATGGAATAAAAATTCAGAGCTTGTGATATCAGCAAATACTTTATGGATTCTTATAAATATAAAAACTAGGAAACCTGTAAAAATTGATGCACTGTTTTATGATGCATACGGACTTGATCACGAGAATACTGATAAACTTGATTTTGAGAAGCTCCAAATTCCTGAACAATTTACTGCTCAAAATGAGTTTACTATACGATACACCGATATTGATACCAATGAGCACGTAAATAATGTAAAGTTTGTGGAATGGGCTATGCAGACCATACCTTTCGAGGTTATAACTTCGAAAACACTTCACAGAATACAGATTGAATATAAAAAAGAAGCCTTGTACGGTGACTCTGTCTTATCATGCAGCAAGATGTTTAAAAAAGAAGATCTTTTTGAATTTCAGCATCTTATATGCGATTCTTCTATGGAAAAAGAGTTTGCAGTTCTAAAAAGCACATGGAAATGAAAGTCTAGTACATTAGTACTAGACTTTCATTATATTCTTTGTTTTGTTTATAGAGTAACGGAGTATGCTTACTATAAGTTCAATTATCACTAGAACGGTAATAACTATGAAGGCAACCTTAAGACCGATACTTATTCCTTTGCTTATCTCTTCTGCAATATCCGTTATTCTGAAACTTTCCATTTTAATAGTGGCAAACCATAGCAATATAAGGTCAAAGAAACCCTTTACTATATCCAAAAGTTCAGTATTTCTGTAGAACTTCACAGCATAAACAAGTATGTCAAATAATCCAACGAATAAGAAAGCAAAAAATATTGATTTATCAGAGATATTGATTACTTGTAATCCGCTTTTACTCAGAAGAACTGTTATTGCATCAATCCCGAAAAAAACAAACAGTGCAAAAACAGAAAAAAAGATTATTTTACTTATCATTTCACCAACTTTGGGAGGTTTTACTGCCAAAAAGGTAGAAAGATCTTTATATTCCCAAAAAGCGGCTATATTTTTTATTTTATACTTGGTCAGCATAAAGAAAAGAAAACATATTATTCCAAAAAGCATGAAATATGTGCTAAAGCATGTTCCTATAATTTCCAGTATGGATAAGAAAAGATTTTCTGGCTTAAAACTGGTGAAACTAATCCTAAAAACATTAGTAATCAGGTTAATTCCTATAATAAGAGCAAAAAATGTGTTTGTGAGCATAAATATATAATTTTTATATGAAGGGTCTATAAGTTCTTGTTCATCAGAGTATTCTTTAGCAACCTCTGCAGGTGAACCAAACTCACTTAAAATTTTTGATATACTTTCATCTGTAATCTGTCCGTATTTTTTTTCTGCTTTCTCAAGCACGACTGCTTCCAGTTCCTTTATAATATCTTCTTTGTTATCAGAAGTGTTTAGGTAAGCCTTCACCTGATTAAGATACTCATTAAGTTTTTCATTCATTTTCTTTCCTCCCATCGCTTAATTTTTGTAATATTAGATTCTGGATGCTCCAAATTTTCATAATTTCTTCTCTAAGTTCTTTTCCATACTTAGAGATGCTATAGTACTTTCTTGGTTTATTATCTACCACTTTCCACTCACTTATAAGAACTTCTTTCTTCTCGAGTCTCCTTAAAAGAGGATATAATGTATTTTCTTCAACTTTATATCCAATTTTTTCAAGACTATCAATGATATCGTATCCATAACTTGGCACATCTAGAAAAGTTAGTATGATCAACTGCAGAAAGCCTCTGTTCATTTCGGACGTGATATTCATGAGTTCACTTTGAATATCCATTGTGTCACCTCCTATACTGTTACTAACATTATACTATATGTCACACAGTGTAGTGTTAAGTAAAAAATACGTTTGTGTAATTATTATGTGAAGTTGATTTATATGTAGACGGAGTGCTGAAAGACACAATAAATCAACCGGTTTATCAGAATAAGACTGTATTTTCTCTAGGAAAAGATGTAAACGGAAGTTTTTTGGGGTCAATTACTATAAAAGACTTTTCTATATACGATAGATAGTTAACTAATTCAGAAATATCAAAATTATCTAAAAATTTTTAGGTAATACAAAAAACAGGAAATGTTGTTGGAAAAATAAAAGAAACCGAAAATCTTTTATAGCCTCCATATACAAATGATTTTTGGAATACAAATACTTTTGATTCAGTGTTTGACCGTTACGAACAACTCAATTGTTTTGTTACCAAAGAACCTAAAAGTTCTGGATTTAATAAATACTGTTGTTCAATATACAGAGTTCCGAATCTAATTTATCAGAGTAACCGTACAATCATTTGCAATACAACAGCAGGTTCAAATACAATTGTTTTGTAGTCTGGAACAACTTAGAATATAAACATCGGTGATTGCATATCTCTTTCTGGATATCCTTTAATTACAGAGATTTTGGATTCCACCACATTCAAGATAAGCACAAACGCAACGACCACACAAAATAATGTGTCTATAACAGTAAGCAGTAACACAATGTATGGAGGAATGAAAATAGTTTTACCAGAATCAACAAAAGGAATAGGGAAAACATACAGACTGAGTTTTAAGGCTAAAGGACAAACAACAAATAAATTAGGAACTTGTTATATTAGTTATGTTATTGGATGGGACGATTATGGAATGGGTTTGCCTACACATCCAACCACAAACTATAAATATATCCCAGAAAACTTCTTATCAAAAGAATGGGAATATTTTGAAGGATATTATACTGTTAGTTCAAACAGATTTATGAACGGAACAATATATTTAAGTACAACATAGGGTTCAAAAATTGCATATATAAAATCTGGTTATTATGCGAATATGCCTATAGGCGAAGTTTTAAAGGATAATCCTACTCTGTAGTAGGATACTGCTGTGGCATAGATACCAAATTAGCAAACAACAATTGAACTTTCAAAAGAGGCAATTTAGACCGGAGATAACGTTTTGACAAGAACTACAAGGTATTATGACACATACAGACAATTAAAGATAGGATTTGGCTATTCAAATACAGGATAGTTAGGTACAAAACTATTTATCGACGATATAAAAATTGAAGAAGTTACAAACTCAAAAAAGTATTTTTCAATATAGTCTAATATTACAACAACAAAGTTCAGAGAATCAATAAATAAAATATATGCTCTTGGTAGTAGTGCAAAAATTACTAGTGTTTAGTTTGATCCTAATATACCAAGGGAATTTTCATTAAACAGAGTATAGACAACTCCTGCATCTGGTAGAGGTCTTACACTCATTACTTTTAATAAAAACTGTGATATATTATCCAATCAATGTTTTGATATATACAGCTTAGGTACCAATATTGACGATTTTATTTTATAGATGCAATAGATAAACAACCAAACATACTGGTGCTTAATGTCATACGATGCATGCCGTACAAATGAATAGTTAATTAATTATATGAAAGAAATAAAAGCTAATAAATTTTCTGAACATGATTGGAACACAGAACCGCAAACTCCATATGTTTAGGTAGGAAAAGGACAAAATTGTTTAAAAGAAGAATTGGTAAAAAATAATAAGTTTGTATGGTATGCAACAATAACTTATTACTTTTAAGGAGATTTTATGGCAGAACTTTTAAGCGGAAGCACAGTTGGAGGGTTTTTAATAGCATTACAAAATAACGATAACAATTTTTAGGATATAACAGCAGCACAGATTATGTTAAATTCCGGAAAAATAACTTCTAAAATTGCAAACTAGTCGTCGTAGATAGGTTTTGTATTAGAGACTCCTTCTTATTCTACATCCGGCTAGAAATTAATATCAATAAACAATGGTACTAATGAACAGTTTAGTATAGATAAAGACGGAAACATTTTTGTTGGAAAAGGTATATCTCTTAACAGAAACAAAAAAACAAGCGGAATTAGTTTTTATATGCCAACTTATAATTAGTGGCAAATGTATATGTAGCCATGTACAACCGGAAACGGATATAATTCCAATGTTACTTAGCCAACTGGAAGTATAGTAACCTCTTGGGCTTTAAGAAGTTTTATAGAAGGAAACAGTGGATACGGGTGGACTTGGGAAAAAGGCAGTCTTTCAAGCACAACACCGGAAATAGTGTCAGAGTTAGGCACAAACGGTAACTTTAGAACTATTGGCGATATTACTGCAATAAAATTCATTGGTTCAGGAGAAAGTCTTACAAACATACCTTGGTCAAGTCTTACAGGAAAACCAACAACATTAAGTGGATATGGAATAACAGATGCAGTAAACACAAGTGATGTAGTTACAACAGCAGCTGCTGACAAGATATTAAAGCTTGATACAAACTAGAAATTACCTGCAAGTATAACAGGTAATTAGGAAACAGCAACTAAGCTTTAGACATAGAGAACTATTTAGCTTGCAGGATAGGTAACAGGCAGCTAGAGCTTTGACGGTAGCTAGAATATATCAATAACAACCGCAGTTAATCACAATCACGACTAGAATTACTTAGGAATAAATGGCGGAACATCAACCATAACCGATTCATCCACATAGGTTGGATTCACACTTCAAACACCAAACTATACAACAATGGGATAGAAGTTGTTATCTATAAAAAACGGAACAAATCAAAAGTTTCTTATAACTAAAGATGACAAAGCTGTCGCTGCTGCTTTTGAAGCACAACAATTAAGAACCTCCGGTACAATAACATCTCTTGTACCAGCACTTGCTAATGCAACAGCATTTATGTTAACAACAGAAGATCCGTTTACAACAAATGGACAGTTCCTGCTCAAGCTCCAAAACGGCGGAACAAATGTTGTTAGCATTAATCATGCTAATAAAATTGAAATTCCAAATGGAACAGTAACAATAGGGAACACACAAACCACCCTGGATGACACAAACGAAAGACTAACAGTTAATGGCGTTATTAGAGCAACAAAAGTTAAAAACGCTGTATACAATGACTACTAGGAGTACAGAAGCAGCACAACAAAGATAAAAGCAGGTTATGTATGTGTTGAATCTGAAAACGGATTTGTAGAATTATGTAAAAAAGACAGATAGAAAAACATATAGGGCATATAGAGCGATACATACGGAACAATTATGGGTTGTGATAAAGAAGATAATACTCCTATTTCAGTATAGGGAA
>CALMRR010000277.1 GCA_937871925.1 uncultured Petrotoga sp. | reverse complement strand
GGACATATCTTTTTTAAAACTGTAGGGAAACGGATTTATCCCCTTTTCTCTAAGCTCGTTTATTGCATCTATACGTTGTTGCCTGATATCCATATTAGGAAACACCTCCGGTTATTATCAGTTTATCCGTTTATCTTTTTCCTGTATCTTCACTTATAATCTCAACTATCTTTATTTTCTTGCTGCCTGAATTGGTTTTTACGGTTATAGTTTCTCCTACTTTTTTGCCTTTTATAGCTTTTCCTATAGGAGACTCTTCACTTATCTTATCTTCCCTTATACTGGCTTCCTGTGAAGTTACAAGGGTTATTATTTTTTCCTGCTTTTCCTTCTCCAGAGCCATATCCCTTATCTTTATTCTTTTCCCTATTCCTACAACGGAAGAGTCTTCTTCCTCTTCTATTATTTCAGCATGGTCAAGTATATACTCTATTTCTTTTATTCTGGAGTCAATCTTTCCCTGCTCATTTTTAGCTTCTTCATATTCGCTGTTTTCAGAAAGATCTCCGAGCTCCCTTGCCTCTTTTATTCTGTTGGCTATCTCTCCCATTAGTTTTTCTTTTAGATCGTCTCTTTCTTTTTTCAGCTTTTCATACCCTTCCTTAGTAAGTTTAACAACTGTATCACTCATACTTGTACCTCCTTAAAGACTTGTTAATTTTTCAACTCTCTAATGACAGCAAGAAACTGATCTATATCCCTGAACTCTCTGTAAACAGAGGCAAAACGCACATAGGCAACCTGATCAGCAATTTTTAGTTTTTCCATAATCATATCGCCGATATCCTTGGATTGAACTTCAATTTTTCCGGATTTTCTTAGTTTATCCTCTATCTTAGCAACCATATCCTCAATCTGTTCATATGTAACCGGTCTTTTTTCACAAGCTTTTATAATTCCGTTCATCACCTTTTTCGAGTCAAACTGCTCTCTTTTTCCGTCTTTTTTAACCACCAGTATCTTGTTGTCTTCATACCTTTCATATGTGGTGAATCTTCCCGAACAGCTTATACATTCTCTCCTGCGCCTTATTGATACTCCGTCACCTACGGGTCTTGAATCAAGAACTTTAGAGGCTTCGTATCCGCAAAAAGGACACTTCATACTTTCACCCC
>CALMRR010000276.1 GCA_937871925.1 uncultured Petrotoga sp. | reverse complement strand
GGCACAAAGAGATGAGAACATTATCACTTCTGCAATAAGATATATACTCAGTTCCAGCATTAAAAAACCTTTTCTGAACTCAACGGACTTCATATTTCACCTACTCTCCGACCGAAAAGTTTATGTTTCCAATAAATACCTTGCTGTAAACCTCGTAGGCAATACTCATAATAAGTACGGAAATAAGTATTATGAGAACGGGCTCAATCATTTTAAGAATTTTTTCGCTGCTTTCCTTAATTCTGCTCTGACAGTCCTTTTGAAGAAAATCAAGAACCTGTCTGTAACCGCCTACTTTTCCCGACAGGGCAAATGCGAGCGAAATCTCTTTAAAATCTTTTACCTTACAGAAAGCTTCTTTTACATCAAGCCCGCTACGTATATCCAGACCGGGACTTAAAAATGCTTTTTTTGCCAGAACCGAATCAATACTTTCAACAGTTTTATCCATAGCCTCATAAAGAGTAAGTCCACTCGAAATAAGAAGATTTATATCCCTTACGAAACGATATAAGACTATTGTCTTATAAAACTCTCCCAAGAAAGGGATTTTGCAAAGGTATGAATCATTTTTCCGTGCAAAAACATATGAAACAGATATCAGAATAAGCAAAAGAAAAAAGCATACAAAGAGGACTGAAGATACCGTAAAGTTTATTTCTATATTAAGCAAGGAAGAAAATGAAGGTATGATATAAAACCTCAGAAAAAAAAGCAGAACCGTAAGCGATAAAAGAACGGTAAAAGGATACAGAAGTGATTTTTTTAGTTCCGACTGTACTTTCTCTTTTTCAGTATAGTATGATAAAAAACTTCCAAGGTTGGATACAAACATGTCCCTTGTTTCGCATATCCCCATCCCAAGGGAAAAATAACCGTCATACTCAGCCAATTCAAAGCACTTTTTGTAATCATCACCACGTACTATATGAAAGTAACTTCTGCATACCACCCCGCGGGTAAACTTATCGTACTCATCCCCTACAGCTATCATAAAAAGACAGTCATAAAGATTTATACCACTGTTCATCATCAGATATATGCTCTGAACTATCTTTTTCATAGACTTAAGCGGGATCCTCTTATTTTGTGGATAGATACCCTCAAGCGATACTGATGAGACTTTCATGTTTGCCGGAATCAGTCTGAATATCTCCTGAACATCTGCACAAAGTATACATAAGGTTTTTTCTGAAACAGAGCTGTCGTCTTTCACCTTTATTTTATACAAATTTTTCAAAACAAACACCTCAATACTTTTTTATATGTATAATTATAACATAATTTTCATATTCAAGCATTGACGATTATTTTAAGATATTTTAAGTTTTTTTAAGAAAATTAAGGGATTAATGCTTGGCTTACTCTTTAATCTTACATATACACCGCAGAATGAACTTAATGTCAAAGATGTCTTTGAGTTATAATTGGATTGCTTATTTATTGTTATCTTGAAAATATTCTATTACGGGAGGTACTTACATGAAAAAACGCAGCATTATTTTTTTACTTCTTATTACGTTGTTATGCGTCTCTGTTCTCAGTGCAAAGACCATAGAGCTTAAGTTCTGGACACATGAGGATCCTAACAGAAAAGAGATCGAAATGCGTTACATCCAGGAATTTCAGAAAATGTATCCGGATGTTGTCATAAAGAGAGTAGAGTACTCATCAACCAAGATTCAGGAGCTTATACTTACTGCTTTTGCAGCCAATGAAGGACCGGATATCTTCAATATGTCTATCGAAGATGAGTATGCTTATATTGTTAACGGAAGAGTAGCGCCTGTTAATCCCAAGGCCGCCGGATATACAAGTTTAAAAGCCATTTACGCCGAGTACATGCAGGGCATGCTTGATCCTGTAACGTTCGAAGGAAACCTTTACGGTCTGCCCCTTGAGATAACCAACTGGTGTATATTCCTAAACAAAAAAGTTTTCAGAGATGCAGGTTTGAATCCGGAAAAAGACTATCCTAAAACTTGGGAAGACGTTGTTGCATTGTCGGAAAAGATTGCCATAAGAAAAGGCGATATAGTACAGAGAAGAGGATTTGACTTCAGGTACCCATACTATCTGGTCGAGATGGTTCCGCTTGTCGAACAGCTTGGCGGAAAGCTCGTGAGCGATGACGGTAAAACTGCAATAATAAATGATGAAGCATGGATAAAATTCCTTAAGTTCATGGCAGATTTCGGCCCAAAAGGCAAAAATCTTGGTTCACCTACATACCAGGCTGCAAGAAAACTTTTCAACAACGACAACAACGACATAGCAATGTGTTCAAGCGGTCTGTATCAGATTGCAAGAATAAAAGCTGACAATCAGAAGTTCTTTGACAGCAATGAATGGATGGTTATCCCATTTCCACAGTTTAAAAATGCTGTAAGAAACGTTCCTGCAAAGTATTACGGCCACTATTACATGGTTAATGCACAGAAACCTAAGGAAACACAAGAAATGGCTTGGAAGTTCATAGGATACATGCTCAGCCATGCTGAAGAGTATCTTGAGAAAGTTGCCATAATACAGCCCAAGCTTTCACTGATTAACTCAAAGCTTTTCAAAAGCTATCCTTACTCTGACGTGTTCCTGTCTGACCTGCAGAAGGCCGAGGTCGTTTTCTACCAGGCCAACTCAGCCAAAATACAGAAACATATAGAAGAAGCCGTACAGTCGGTAATGTTTGGAAACAAGACACCCGAAGAAGCTTTGAAGATACTTAAACAAAAAGCCCAGGAATCTCTTGATGAAGGAAGAGACATGTAAAAAAAAGTAATTGTATATGGGCCACTTTTAAAGTGGTCCATATCTTTAAATTAACTTTCGGGGAGCGTGTCGATAATGCACACAATAAAAGAAATGAAGCATACAGGAGGCATAGAGCGGAAAAAAGCAAAGTGGGGCTGGATTTTTGTCGTTCCGTCTATAGTATTTTTTGCAATTTTCAGCTTTTATCCCATTATAAATGCGGCATATACAAGTTTTTTCAAAAAAAATCTTTTGTCGCTGAGACCTCCTAAGTTTATAGGGTTTGAAAATTATACCTACATATTCACATCGGAGGATTTCTGGAACTCCTTCAGAGCAACCATCACATTCACCCTGGGAACCTTTGTTCCAATCGTCGTATTCAGTCTTATATTTGCTACATTTATAATGTCCCGCAGAAGATTTCAGAAGTTTTTTCAAATGCTTTTTTACTCACCTGCCGTTCTTTCTTCGGTCACAGCGGCGGTAATATGGCTTATGATATTCGACCCGCGCGGACTTGCAAACCAACTTTTGGACTTTCTTACCAACTCTCCCGGAATAGACAGGCACTGGTTGTCATCATCCGCTATGGTACAGCTTTCAACCATTATAGTTTACTTCTGGAAGTATGTGGGATACTTTACCATAATATTCATATCAGGACTGGCAAGCATACCTCAGAGTATTCATGAAGCGAGCAGAATAGATGGGGCAAACTCATGGCAGGACTTTGTCCACATAACCTTACCGCTGCTTAAGCCAACGACCGTTCTGGTCTCAATAATGTCTATGCTCCAATGTCTTAAAACTTTCAGCACTCAATACCTTTTCACTCAATCAGGCGCTCCGACTCAACCCATAAACGTCATTACTCTGAATATTTATAACACCGCTATAAGGGATCACTCAATAGGAAGAGCCTCGGCAATGAGCATTGTACTATTTTTAATTATGCTTCTGCTTACATGGTTCCAGTTTAAAGTATCAAAAACCGATGAAGTGGATTATAATTAAAGGGGGCATGACATGGGAAAATACAAACGCAACTTCAAATCTAATCTTGCTGACACCCTTATCTGGATCTTTCTGGGTGTTTTTGCAATAATAATAATTGCTCCTATTATATTTATGTTCTGCGCATCATTTATGACTTCCAATGAAATCCTGAAGATGCCATTTTCATGGATACCAAAAAGCTTTTACTATCAGAACTACATACATGCTTTTTCCGGTAACGACGGAAGCTATATCTATATACGCAACATACTTAACTCCTTCATCGTTGCTTCAGTAGTTACTGTAACCACTATACTGCTTTCAGCCATAACCGGATACGGACTGGCAAAGTTCAAGTTCAAGGGAAGGAACTTTGTTTTTATGCTTATTATGGCAACAATGATGATACCTTTTGAAGCTATAATGGTACCGTTATACCTGGTAATAACCAAGCTTGGCCTGCAAGATTCATATACCGGACTTATACTGCCGTTTCTCACAAATGCCTTTGGAGTATTTATGATGCGCCAGTATCTTATAACCTTTCCGGATGAACTTTTGGATGCAGCAAGAATTGACGGTGCAAGCGAACTTAAAATCTTCTGGAAGATTATTATGCCCAACAGCCTGCCGGTTGTCGCAACTCTGGGAATATTGACCTTCCGTAGTGAATGGGATAACATGCTTTGGCCGCTGCTGGTAGTTCAGAGCGAAGAGATGAAGACCATCCCGCTTTACATCGTCAAGTTCACAGCCGAAAAACATACCAACGAAGGTGCAATGATGGCAGTTGCCGCAATTGCAAGCATACCTATGATTATACTTTTCTTTGCTTTATCAAAATATTTTGTAAGCGGCGCAAGTTTACATGCTTCAAGAAAGTAGTCAGACTTCTTGACGGTAACTGCACAGGCTTTTAAGGAGAGGATTAAACTGAAACTTTTTATTTTTGACATGGGCGGTGTCGTGGTAAGGAATTGCAACGTAGTTCCCCATATAGCCCAAGTTTACGGAACAACCGAAGAAGAATTACGAAACAGTGAATTTATGCCTATGACAGATCGGCTTATGAGCGGAGAAATAACAGAAACAGAGTTTTGGAGCTGGTTCAATAACAAAAAAACTACTTCTTTCAAAGGACTTCTTTGGGGAGAAACCTTTAGTCCGTCCATAATAACACAGACTGTTGAAATAATTAACCGACTAAAGAAGAAGTACCGTGTAGTATGCGGTACCAACACTATGCAGCCGCACTACGATCTGCATATGAAAAACAATGATTATGGGTGCTTTGACAAAGTTTATGCTTCACATCTGATACATGCTATAAAACCTGACAGGGATTTTTATACTTATATCCTTTCACATGAAGGAGTTTCTCCTTCAGATACAGTTTTTATTGACGATATGTTTGTCAATGTACTCGGAGCAAGAACAATCGGAGTACACGGAATTCTTTTCCAGACACCACAGAAGCTTGAAACAGATATAACTACGCTGATAGGCAGTTTTTAAATAAAACTCCCGCATTAATGCGGGAGTTTTCTACTATAACTTCATTTTCAAAACTTCTTCTTCATCATCCATGACTCCGGTGTCCTTAAAACCATAGTTCAAGTAAAACTGATAAGGCCCTTCTTCCTCGTCCATCTCACATGAAACATAGAGATACTTTTTCCCTTCTTTCCTGTACTTGTCGGTAATAATGTCAAGAACCTGTCTTCCATAGCCTTTATGCTGAAAATCCCTGGCAATCATAAACCTCCAAAGAAAAACACTTGGAGCTTCCTCGGGCGGAAGATCCGAAGGCTGAATATCAACCATTATAAACCCTATAGGAGCTCCATCCAGATAGATGGCTCTAAACCACGCATGCTCATAAAAATGCGCCTGGGCTATAGAATAAACGTTCGGTGCAACACACTTCTGCTGTCCTGGCGATAAAGTATCGCTGAGCTTACAGACTCTAAAAAGATTATCCATATTCACTTCTTCCAAAGTTAGATGCGGCACTGTACACCTCCTGCCATAAGATCAAAGATGCTTGGAAATAAAACCCAGAAGAATTGAATTAAGTTCATTGGGTTTTTCAAAAATGGCCACATGACCACACTGCGGTATAATAACGTACTCTGAATTTTTTACAGACTCGGCAATCAGCCTGGAAAATTTCGGCGGCTTGAGTATATCGTCTTCTCCACACACCACAAGCACAGGACAGTCTATTCTGGAAAGCTGATCAGTAATATACACATCGTTTATAAAAGTATTGTAAAGCTCAATCTGACCGTCAAAATAACTGTCTGATATTTCCTTAAACGCCTTAGCCCTGCTTTTAAGCATTTCCATATTCTTTTTCACAAAAGAGTTTCCATAAATGCTTGGCATCATTCCAAAGAAAAACTTTTCCCCTTCTTTGTGTTTTGCAAGCTCTTTCCATCCCAGAACAAAAAATTTAAGCGTTTCATCCAGT
>CALMRR010000275.1 GCA_937871925.1 uncultured Petrotoga sp. | reverse complement strand
TTCTGTTTTTATAACACGGAACCCAACAAAAGGATTGCCTTTTATCTGGGAACTGCTCTTACGGGCAGCTGTGCGTACCTGCATAAAACTGCTTTTAAAGCCACCTCCGCGTTCAATAATATAGGCAGAAAAGTTGTAAGGATTGGTCTGATTTGCCGAAGAATAGATGTAATAACTATCGCTGCACCATTCAGATACATTTCCGCTCATATCGTATATCCCCAGCTCGTTTGGTTTTTTGGTACCCACTTCATGAGTAGTACCACCGGAATTATATGCATACCATGCCACATCATCATCTTTGTTACTTCCGCTGAACTTATATCCCTTGCTTTTGCTTCCTCCCTTTGCGGCATACTCCCACTCTGCTTCTGTAGGAAGACGGTATCCTTCAACCAGGCTTGGGTCTGTGGTTGTCTTTCCTTTTGAGTCAATGAGGGTTCCGGTTTCATCGTACGCTTTTGCCAACCCTTCTTTTTCACTCAGCCAGTTACAGTAGGCTATGGCATCGTACCAGCTTACATTAATTACAGGTCTGCTGCCTCTTCCCCACCCATTGTCATCCGGTGTGGCTTTTTTGGTCTCTTGACAGTACCTGTCATACTGGTCAAAGGTTACTTCATACTTACCTATGTAGAAATCGTATGTGAAGGTTGCTGTATGTACGTTATTTACAGCTAAAGATACAATTTCAAATGTATCTCCCATTTCAAAGCTTCCTTTTTCCACCAGAACCATTTCGATGTTTTGATCTTGCAATATCTCCTGACTTTTTACCGGTACTGCCAGTATAAGAAGTACAAGAACCATCACTGTAATAGCTTTCTTCATTTCAGTTCTCCTTTCATACTTTTGATTTAACAATTATTTTCTATATACTCGTCGTTTTATTCTTTATAACAATCCACTATAATAAATCTTACCATATTTTTGTCATTAACTGTCAAGCTACAAACAACAAGTTTTTCAGATTTTTGTGGAGTACAAGGGATACGAAACTTATGGAATGGTAGGAGTAAACTATCTATACGGATACAGAGGCAAAGAAAAGGGCTGTTATTGAGTAGCAAGATCATGCAATAAAAAGACCGGGGTTCATAACCCCGGTCTTTGTTCTGTTATTTTGAAGCTTTTACAACAGGTATACATATATAAAGTATGCAGTTTTTTTCTTCTTTACAGTCAAACTCCTCGTTGTAAAGTTCAAAGTCATTACCGTTGGGATCGTACATGTATCCTGAGGAAGGCATCCATTTCTGAAATATTTCATCATAGGTTTTGGAAATATCACAAAGGGCACCCTGATGTTTAAAAACAGCATAGTTTGCTGCCGGTATTTCCAGTGTATCCAGGCCTTTCACATCATCATTTTCATTAACCGTGGTGCATGCCATGTAGCTGAAGGTACCTTCCTTCTGGTTGTAAGCGTTGCATATGCCAAAGTATTCGTTTTTGTTTTTAAGATTTTCCATACTCTGGCAGAAAGGGTTAAACTTGTCCCAAGCACTTGGGCAGTCTACAGAAGCTGTTTTCATACTTGTTTTTACATTGATGCCGGCGACCTTGAAACTCTCTCTTTTTTGAAATTTTACGAACATACAATCACCTCCGTTATTTTTGTTCACTGGTTTTATTATAACTTATAGGGACTGACACAGTCTGTCAGCATGAATATGTGTTATAATTATGGTATATCTTTATATAATAAGAAGTGGGATATGGGCAATTTTCACAGGATACAGTGGATAGACGGTGCGATAAAAGAAAAAAGATATCCTTGCATAAAAACGATATCAGAGCAGTTTGAAATTTCAGACAGACAGGCCTACAGGGATATTGAATATATGAAATACTCTCTGGGTGCACCTATAGAGTACTCTGCAAAAGAAAAAGGGTATCTGTATACGGATAGTACATTCACACTTCCTTCTTTTTTTATAAGCGAGGAAGAAAAAGCCGCACTTAAGTTTTTGAGTATTCAGTACTCAAAAATAAAAGAGGAAAGCAGTCAAAATCTTGCCAGGCTTTTCTCGCGTCTTTCTGGTCAGGATGATGAGAACGTATCTCAGATAAGCATTCCGTTCTATCAGTTCAGTGTGGGGAACGCAAAAAACTTTAGTACTGTTCAGTCGGCTATTTCTCAGGATAAAAAATTAGATATGTCGTACGTGAATTATCAGGGGATTTTTCAGCAGAGAACAGTTTCTCCCTATAAAATATTTAAGAACGGTGACAGATATTATTTTGTAGGATACTGTCATCTTAAGCAGGATCTTCGTGTATTCAGGCTTGACAGGGCAGGCAGTATGGCAGTAAGAGAAGAAAAAAGGTATAAATGTCCTTACTATGATCCGGAAAAGTATGTAGATGACATGACTTACTTTGAATATATAAGACCGTATAAATGTACCATAGAATTTTGTGAAGAGATGGATGAGCAAAACATAAAGTTTAAAGTAACTTCCAGAAACGGAAAAAGATACGTTATAGAGTTTTTCAGTTCACATGATCTTTTGGGATGGCTTTTTACTGTTTCATCAAAGTTCAAGATCATAGAGCCTGTATGGCTGAAAGAAAAGCTGAAACAGAAAATCAAAAAAATATACAGTATGAATGAAGGTGAGCCGCTATGAGTTCAAAGGTTCTTGAAGGAGTTAAAAGGGTTGGTCTGTGGAATTCTTTTATGGGAAGTGTCAAAGCTGTTCTTGAGTATACGAATATGAAAAATATCGAAGATTATATGCTTATGGGCTCGACAGGAATGGCGTTCAGATTTGTTATGAAGAGTAATTGTGATGCCAGCGGGCCAACTGTTTATGACTGGGCGAGTGAACATTTTACTATGCTTGACAGAATAGGTATATTTTCGGATATAACTCTTCTTTTCAGAGAACAGGGATTGAACACTTTCAAATTAGCCCAGGTCAGTGCGATGGAAAAAATAAAAAAAGCCATAGATACTGATATTCCTGTTATAATCTGGGCTCCAAGCAGTGTTATGGAGTTTGGTATTATAAGTGGTTATGACGATGAACAGCGAGTGTTTTTTGTCAGAGATGTGTGTGAGGATGAACCTGATCCATTGCTTTATGATAATCTGGGTATTTCCATGATTCCGTATCTTTATGTACATGTGCTGGAAAGTTGTATTGATGTGGCGCAGGAAAAAATGTTCAGAAGCTCTTTGGTATACGGTATAAAGGAATGGAACAAAAAATTTCATGTTTCTTCATCATATACATGCGGAAATGCGGCGTATCAAAGCACCATAGACGCTCTTTCTTCTGAAAGGTTCAATGATTTCGGATTCTGTTACTGCATGGCAGTATACGCACAGTCTAAAGAATTTTTGGCGGAATATATAAAAGAGCTTTCCATAAGGTCAAAGGAGATAAAGATTCCGTCCAAAACGGTAGAGTATTGTATGGATATATCTGACGGATTCAGGGAGATCAGTATGAGAACCCCTTTCCTTGGCCCCAAAAAGGTTCATAAGGTTGATTGTAAAAAAGAGCTTGCTTTATATCTCAAGCAGTTGAGAGAAAAGGAAGAGTATGTTATGAAATCACTCGAAAAAGCAATTGGAAGTGCTAATTAGGCGATACTCCTGCCGCAGAAAACATTTTGATGGCGAGTTCCGTATTCTCGTATACGCCTGTAAAAAGTTCGGCTTTTTTTCCGAATGCATATACATTTACATTGGCACATGTATGACCTACAGTGGACCACCGTACTTCATATCTTTCGTTTAAAATCTTGGAAAGCTCAATTTCAGGTGTGGAGCTTTCTTTTATTTTTTTAATCTCTTCTTCCTTAATATCTTTTATTCCTGTCAGTTCATGTACGGTCTTTAAAGACTGGTTGATATCTTTGTTTTTAATGAGGCTTACAATAAGCTCATTGGTGGCTTTTTGACTTTTTATCAGCTGGAGTCTTGGATACAGTAGAGTAAGTCCGCCGGTTTCATGGTCTGCGGTTACCAGGATCAGAGTATCCGGATCTTTTTTTAGGAAACTCAATGCTTCTTTGAAAGCTTCGTTAAGTTCATTAACTTCCCACACCGTTCCCGCAGTGTCGTTTGCATGTGCTCTGAAATCTATCTTTCCGGATTCAACCATCAGGAAAAACCCTTTTGGGTTTGAACTTAATACATTTAGAGCCGTTCTTGTCATCTGTGCAAGAGTAGGAACAGGCGTATTTAAATAATTTCTATCAAGTGCGTTGGGCATACTGGATTCTGAAAAAAGGCCGATTATTTTCGGTGTTTTTCCTGTGAGTTCAAACAGTTGGGCAGTATTTGATATATAGGTATATCCAAAGTTCTGAAAATTCTTTATAAGATTTAAGTTATCGGTTCTTTTGCTGGCTGTACTGCTTTTAGGCACAAAGTACTGTCTTCCCCCTCCCATAATAAGATCAAAAGGCTTGGTTTCTGCATATTCGTCAGCTATTGCAAGTTCATCCCTATCAGGCATGCTGACACAAAAGCCAGCGGGAGTAGCGTGTGTTACAGTGACAGTAGTTATTAGTCCGGCAGATCTTCCGACTTCTCTGAAAGCTTTTAGAATGCTTTTGGTGGCTGTTGCGTCGCTAAGAGTTCCCAAAAGGCCGTTGGAGGTTTTATGACCGCTTGAAAGGGCAGTTGCCGCAGCTGCTGAATCCGTTGTAAGAAGATTTTCTGAGTATGTTTTTTGCAGACCAATATATCTGGTATTTTCAAAATCCCAAAACTTTTCCTTTCCAAGCAGAACCATTCGTGAAAGATCTACAGCTGCTGTTCCCATTCCGTCTCCTATGAAGAGTATAATGTTTTTTACGGTCGAAAGTGTTGTGAGAGGTAAAATTAAAAGTACAATAAAAAACAAAAAAAATTTTTTATTCAAAAGTGTCCCTCCATATTTTCAGATATATTTGTTTGTTAAGCAAATAATATATTTTAAAGTGCTATAATGATATTATATATCATATCTTTGCTATGTATAATAACAGGCGATAAATATACCGGAGGTAGAGAACATTGAAGCTCTCACGGTTTAACATAATTATAGATCTAAAAGGTCAAACTCTTGTCTATAACAGCTTCTCAAGAGGGGTAATTCTTCTTGATAGCGATAATGGAGAGCTG
>CALMRR010000274.1 GCA_937871925.1 uncultured Petrotoga sp. | reverse complement strand
GTCAGAATCTTGTTCTTACTTAATTCTTATCATTTCAAGTTTACTTGTTTCACCGGGCGAGCCTCTATATATCCTCTGTATGCCATAGGGGCAAGCTGGAATCTTGGTGCATCATCATCTGCCCATTCAAAACCGTATATCTTGGGATCATATTTTTTCATTGTTTGCCACAGTTCTTCTATCGCCTGCTGAAAATCGCCCTCTTCATATGGTTGACCCTGAAAAACCATCATTTTGCAGGGTTCCATTATTATTACTTCAAACCCTTGCGGTATACTTCCGTTATAATCAGCCGGTACTTCCACTCCCTGCACATACGATGAAGTACCAGGCTTTATCATTGATGGGGGAAGCCACATTCCTATTGGTTCATAAAGAGCATCTTTTATGCTGGTCAGTATGCCCCATATATCGCATCCGACCTCTTCGCAGTACTCAAAATAATGTGATGCCTTTATACCTCTTTTTATAATCGCTTTCCTGCGGGGACGTTCTACTACCTGCACAAAAACGGTACTGGTCTTTGGGTTTTCCTTCATAGTATCTTCTCCTTTCTGCATAATTTTATAGTAATCAGAAACTCGGTAAGGCATAAAAAGTGTAATTGGCGGAAAATCACGGCGGTATTCACGGGGAGTCAGTCCGAACTGCTTTGAGAATGCTCTTGTGAATCCTTCATGGGAATCAAAAACAAAATCAAAGGCTACATCTATTATTTTCGCCTGTTCATCTCTAAGAGCCATGGCTGCTTGTGAAAGTCTGACCTCTCTAATATACTCAAAAGGCGTTTTACCTGTAAGTTCTTTGAATATGCGCGCGCTGTGCCAGGGAGAGTAATCAGCAGTTCTTGAAAGCTGAAGCAGTGTAATAGGTTCGGATATGTTCTGGAGTATATAGTCCTGCATCTTTTGTACCGCTCTTATTTTTTCCCAGTTTTCCACTTTTTCACCTCCGGAATAAGGATACTATTTTGTATATTTTTTTTCTTGACTTGAATTGCTGTCTTTATCTTTTAAAAAAGACCCCACCGCCATTACGGCCATGGAGTCTTGATATCAGAACTTAATGTGTGGGTATTTCAGTAAATGTATACTGTGGAAAAAAATTCTTTTCTACGTTATTTAAGACAGTTGCTTCTGCAGTATCCATGCTTTGTTCTGGCGGAGTATTCGGATAAGTCGAATCCGTGGGAATGGTTGTATCCGAAGACTGGGATGAATCTGCATCGTGAGATAGATCCTGCTGAGTCTGTGTAGACGATTGGGTAGGGCTTTCATCAGCAGGTTCAGGTATCTGCTCCGGTTCATAAAAATTTTTTCCGTCTTGAGGAAGTGGTTTTTCATCTTCAGGCAACACAGTACTTTGCTGTAAATCTTGATTATTTTGCGGGAACTCGGGTTGTTCTTGTGTGTCTTGAGGCGGTATATTTTCAGTCTGATTGTCTTTTTGGCTTAAAGCTATATCCCTGTTATATATGAATCTGGCTATAGCTCCTGATTCTGATCTTCTGATAACTTCAAAAAGTGTCATGTCTGAAAAATCGGTTATTCCAGTAAACCTGCTGAGGGTTTCAAGATTTCTTCCTACAGCTGAAACAAACTGTGCAATATCTTTATTAAGATACGTTATTATATTTTTTACCTCTTTTTCCGTAAGAAATGCATGATTCACACCTTCACCCAGAGGAATATCTTTTATCATTGTGTTCTTGGATATGTCATATGCAATCCCGAAGGCTCTGTAAAGAGCATCCTCGTTAATCTGATAATCTTTGAACAGGTCATACAGATATGTATTAGCGGTAATTTCAGAAACATTTTTGTATGTCTTTTCTTTTTTATGACTAAGCGCAGGTATAAAAACCGAAATAATCATACATACTATAATAAAAGCCACAGGCAGACCTATAAAAAATCTTTTCTTTATCTCTTTGTGGTTGATAGCTTCAGAAAACAAAAACTGCGGTACAAGCACTGCATCATCGTTGACAGGACAGTTACTGACACACTTCATGCATCTGTTGCAAAGAGTATCCTTGACATAACTTTCATTTGATACTCTGATATTCATTGCACATGAGTTGTCACATACCTTACAGTCTATACAGGAAGAAGGGGTTCTTTTTATCCGCATAAGACTGAACAGATTAAAAATACCTCCCAATGCACCCAAGGGGCATAAATACCGACAAAAAGGTCTTTCAATAAAAAAACTCAACAAAAAGAACAGTGCCATAAGTCCATACCCTGTCATGGAAATGGAGTCAGACCATATATTGAAAATAGCATTTGCAGGATCGTATCTGTTAAAAAAGATCGGAAGAGCGTCGTGTAGGGAAAGAGTGTCAGAGTGTGTGTAGAT